>JBFKAF010000077.1:0-9752 GCA_041621735.1 Pseudomonas sp. | reverse complement strand
GTTGCGAATAACCCATAGGTTCAATGCACCATTAATACCGGGGAGGTTAACGGCTGCGCGAGCCAGGCCTCGAACGCCTTGGCTGGCAACGGCCGACTGATCAGATAGCCCTGGGCGGTGTCGCACTGCCAGCGCTCGAGCAGCCGCAGGCTGCGCTCGTACTCGACGCCCTCGGCGACCACCTTGAGGCCGAGGCTGTGGCTCATTTCGATGGTCGAGCGGACGATCACCGCGTCTTCGCTGGCATCGTCCAGGTCCCGAATAAAGGATTGGTCGATCTTCAGCTCCTGCACCGGCATGCGCTTGAGCTGGGTCAACGAGGAGTAGCCGGTGCCGAAATCGTCTACCGACAGGCTGATGCCACAGTCGCGCAGACTGTGCAGCACCTGCAAGGCGACTTCGGGGTTGAGCATCACCCCGCTCTCGGTGATTTCGAAGATCAGTTGCTCGGCGGGCACCTGGTATCTGGTCAACAGGTGACCAACGCGTACCGGCAACTCAGGATCGATCAAGTCTTGCGTGGAAATGTTCAGCGATACCTGTACCCGCAGGCCACGGCCGTTCCACTCGCGCAACTGACGCAAGACTTCTTCGATCACCCAGCTGGTCAGTAGCTGGATGCTGCCGGTGCGCTCGGCCAAGGGGATGAACTCGCCGGGCGAGACCATGCCCTGCTGCGGGTGCTGCCAGCGCAACAGGGCTTCGGCCTGACGCACGCTGCCGCCGCGAATGTCCAGCTTCGGCTGGTAATGCAGGAGCAATTCACCCTGGGCCGGCGCCCGCGGCAGATCGCGAATCAAACTGATCTGCCGCTGCTGGGCAGTATCCCGACCTTGTTGATAAACCTGCAAACGGCCAGGCAATTGCGCCGCGTCCTGCATGGCGATACTGGCACGCCGCAGCAGGTCTTCGGGGGTCATGCCATCGGCCGGATAGGCCGCGATGCCGATACGGCAGTCCAGGGCAATGTCCACAGTACCTATGGACAACGGCTTGACCAGCAAATGCTGGAGCTTGTCGGCCATCGCGACCGCACTGTTACTGTCGGTATTTTCCAGCAGCAGGAGGAATTCGTCCGCCACCAGCCGCGCCAGACTGTCCCCCGGTCGCAAGGTTGCCTGCAAGCGTCTGCTCAGTTGCTGCAAGGCCAGATCGCCACCGTCGGAACCACAGCGTTCATTCACCGCACGCATGTTGCCGACCCCCAGATACAACACAGCCACCGGTCGCTCGGCGGTAATAGCGCTGCCCAGTCGTTCCAGGGCCAGGGTGCGATTGGGCAGCCCGGTCAATGGGTCATGCAGGGCATTGTGGGCCAACTGTCGCTCACGCTCGGCGATACCCTGCTGCATGGCATTGAACGCCGTGGCCAGGCGCCCCAGTTCGTCGCTGCGCTTGAGTTCCAGCGGCGCCTGGTAATCGCCCTGCCGGACCCGCTCGGCGACCCTGGCCAGTAGCCGCACTGGCTGGGAAACGTTGCGCGCCAACAGCAGCGCACCGCCCAGCGAAGCCAGCAGCGCGGCCAGGGCGATCAACAGAATATTGTTGTAGAGAGGCGCAAAGGCTTGCTGCGCTTGCGTCAGCGACTTGTGCAGAAGTGCCTCGACCCGGAAACCCTGACCACTGGCCAGCACCAGCCGCTGACCGAGATAGCTCTGCTCGCCCAGCGTCAGCATGCCGCTGCTTGCAGGCAAATCGACGCGCATGCCTTGCTGCAAACGCTGATGGCTCGAGGCGGACAAGGTACTGACCCAGACCGCCGGCAGCTGGGCCTGGCTGGCCACCAGGGTCAGCTCCAGGTGGGTCAGCTCACGCAGCTCACGGGCAAAGCTCTGATCGACCTGAAAGCCCATCATCACCCGGGCAATCGGCAACGGCGCGGTCACTGTCGCCTCCACCAGCAGGTAGATCTCGTCGGCGATCGGCATCAGGAACACCTGCACGCCCTCGCGCTGACGCTGCCTGACCTGCGTGCTCAAGCGCGCAGCGGTCTGTTCGGTGATGCGGCTGTCGGTACTCGCCTGGAGACGGTCATCGAGCCCCAGCAGCATCACCACGCCGGCATTGATCCGGGCACCGTGGTTGGCCAAGGCCGAAGCAATGGTCGCGGTATCGCCACTGGCCACCGCGGCCTTGAAGCCAAAGTCGGCGGCCAGCACCTGCACGGCGTCGTGCAACTGCCGTCCGCGCACGTCCAGCAGCTGCTCGAATACTCGGGTACCGATCTCCAACTGCTCACGGGCCTGAGTGCGCACCGCAGCGTTGGTGGCGGTTTGCACGGAGAAATATAGCGCCCCGACCACGACGGCCAGCAGCAGGATAAGGACACTGGCAATCCGCGCCTGAAAGCTACTGCGCAGTATCACGCGCGGCTTTCCTGAAGGCATCGGCGAACGCGCTCGGTGGCGCGGCGGCAGGCGCGACATTACTCGGCGCTTGCATGGCCAGGGTGAAGCGCTGCTGCGTGCCGGGCTCACCCAGCACCAGCTCGGCACCGGCTTGCGGCATCATATCGGCAATCTGTGGATGCCACAGACTCACCGCATAGTGCCCGGCCGGTAGCTGATCGAGGCTGATCTTGCCCGCCTCGTCGCTTACCGCGAACCAGGGGTCTTCGGTGACATAGACGTAGCCGACCATCCAGTCGTGGATATTGCAGCCGAGTACCACCACTCCTGGCTTGTCGAACAGCACCGGTTCGCTCGGCGTGCCCTGATACAGGCGCAGCTCGAAGCGCTTGGCCGGGGAGAAGGAGTAGACGTGATGGCGGATGTTGTCGCTATTCGGGAAGGGCACCAAGGTGCCCGTGCGCACCGCCAGCACATTCGGCACGAACTGCTGGGCCTGTTGATCCATCAGCGCATTCGACGGCTCGGCTTCGGCGCCCAAGGGGCCGCGCAGCGTCAGCACCGCATTGGCCAACGGCTGGCCTTGGGTATCGACCAGCTCGGCTTGCAGGCTGGCCGCCCACAGCACCGGGCTGCTGGCGCACACACAGCCGAACAGCAAAGCGCGTAGCGAATAGAGGGAATACTTTGTCATGCGGCTCTCTCGTGCTTGGCGCAGAGCGCGACACCCAGAAGGAATACATGCCGACCTGGCAACCTGATATTGCAGTGAACATCAGCTTAGCTGGCTATGCCTGGAAGATCACGCTTTTGCCTGTGAGAGCAGGCACTTGGCTGTGAGCGAGGTATTGCGTGGCGCGGCCCGGCGAATGTTGCGGGAGCAGCACTATTGCGCGATACGCAGACGCTTGGGAGTCAACCCGAGATAGCGGCGCATGGCCGTGGTCAGCGCGCTCTGGCTGGAGAAACCGCACTCTTCGGCGATGCGGATCAACGCCAGGTCACTCTCGCGCAGCAGCCGTGCGGCGCGATCGAGGCGGGTTTTCAACAGGTACTGGTGTGGCGTCAGGCCGACGCTGTCCTTGAACTGCACATGGAAATGACTGGGGCTGAGGCAGACCACCTGGGCCAGTTCGGCGACACTGATGCGCCGTACCAGGTGTTCGCCGATATAGGCGTCCAGGCGTTCCAGATCGAGCGGGCCGTTACTCCGACTGGACTGCTCGCCAAACAGACGCAAGTGCAGCGCGCGCAGCAGAACGCCACCGAGCGAACGCGCGAGCATCGGATCGCTGCCGTAGCGTTCCAGCTCGGCGCCGGCGTAATTCAGCAGATTCTGGAAATCGGCATCCAGCTGCGGGTAACGCGGCGTCTCGAACAGGTGAGTGAGCAGGTCCAGGTCTTCGCGCGAAGTGCCCTGCTCGTCCAGATCGACAATCAACATGCGATTGTCGCCCATGCCGGCGAACTGATGATCGGCATCGCCCGGCACCAGACAGGCGCGCATCCGGCACACCTCGCCACCCCGCCCATTGACCTCGAACTCCGCACGCCCCGCCAGTGACAGCACCAACTGGTGATGATCATGGGTGTGTTCGTGGGCCTGGTCATCCAGGCGAATCAGGCGGGCTTTGAACATTGCTTCGGCAACCCAAGGTTAAATGCTGGCACTTTAACCGGTTGTCGGCCAAAACAGCAGCCCGCACGACAAGTGGGCCAAGCCATAGCGCCCGCGCACCAAAATAGCCGCAGCCGGCAGCGCATGCCCAACAACGGGGCAGTACGCAGCGCCGGCCTCAGCTGCCCTGCCGCTCACGGCGGGCTTCTGGCCCGCTGGCAGGAGAGTTGCAAGTCACCGGCACTGTCCGTTCGCTGTCTCGAGGTATCACCCTATGGAGCTCAGTATTGCCCTGGCGCTGGCCTTGGCGCTATTTCTGCTCGGCCAATGGTTGACCCAGCGCGCCACACGACGCCATCGGCAGTCGCTCAGCCACCTGCAACACACCACGCTGCGACGTGCCGTGGAGCTGTTACAGGCCCTGCAGAAACACCGCGGCCTGGGCGCACAACGG
The DNA here is from genome assembly GCA_041621735.1 of Pseudomonas sp. GTDB lineage: Bacteria > Pseudomonadota > Gammaproteobacteria > Pseudomonadales > Pseudomonadaceae > Aquipseudomonas. The sequence goes on along the minus strand of JBFKAF010000077.1, from coordinate 5,332 downwards.
GACCTCGCCAATGTCAGTCAGCGCAACGGCCTGGCCCGAGAGCTCGACCAGCTCTGGCTGAACTGGCCAGGTGCAAGCCTGCAGCTGGCGCCCTTGCAACAGGACTGGCCGCAACTGAGGCGCAATCCCGCCGACTTCGCCGCACACTGCAGCCTGATCGAGGGGCTGCTGACGGTCATCGAACAGCTCGAAGGCCGCCTGTGCCTGTCCGGCCTTGGCCAGGCCTGCCGCAGCCTCGAAGACCTGGCGCGCCTGCGCGGTCTGGCGGTGCGCGCCGCCAACTACACGCGCTGCCCGGCCGGCCTGCAAATGCAGATGCGCGACCTTTGCCAGCGCTTCAGCGATCCACCGGGTACGGCGCCGCTCCGGTCCCTGCTAAAGCGCCTGCAGAGCGAGTTGATCGAGGCGCCGCAGGCCGGGCTGACACCGAGCGACTGCTTCGCCCTGCTCACTCCGCTGATCGACGCACGGATGGAGGATTTACGCCTGTCGCTGAGCAGCGTCGCGCCCTGCTGATTGAAAAACCGCGCGCAGCGCCCCATGTAGCACTCAACGTGCAACCACAGGTGCCGCATGAACAATCCTCAGGATATCGACATAGTCGCAGAGCAAACCGGCCACAGCCTTGTCTTGCCCGACCAGCAATTACCGGACAAGCTCTATGTGATCCCGATCCACAACCGCCCCTTCTTCCCCGCACAAGTGCTGCCGGTAATCGTCAATCAGCAGCCCTGGGCCAAGACCCTGGAGCGCGTCAGCAACACCCCGCACAAGAGCCTGGCGCTATTCTTCATCGACAGCGCGGCCATCGATGGCGCCAGTTTCGACCCCGACGAGCTACCCGAACACGGCACGCTAGTGCGGGTGCACCATATCGCCGAAGAAGGCGGCAAGCTGCAGTTCGTCGCGCAAGGCCTGCAGCGCGTACGCATCCGTGGCTGGCTGAGCCGCAAACCGCCGTATCTGGCGGAAGTCGAGTACCCGCGCAGCAACCTCGATCCGCGCGACGAGGTCAAGGCATACGGCATGGCGCTGATCAATGCGATCAAGGAGCTGCTGCCGCTCAACCCGCTGTACAGCGAAGAGCTGAAAAACTACCTGAACCGCTTCAGCCCCAACGATCCCTCGCCGCTGACCGACTTCGCCGCCGCCCTGACCAGCGCCCCCGGAGCCGAACTGCAGGAGGTGCTGGACTGCGTGCCGATGCTCAAGCGCATGGAAAAGGTGCTGCCGCTGCTGCGCAAGGAGGTCGAGGTAGGCCGCCTGCAGAAGGAGTTGTCGGCCGAGGTCAACAGCAAGATCGGCGAGCATCAGCGCGAGTTTTTCCTCAAGGAACAGCTGAAAATCATTCAGCGCGAGCTGGGCCTGAGCAAAGACGACCGTAGCGCCGACGTCGAACAGTTCCAGCAGCGCCTGGACGGCAAGACCCTGCCCGAGCAAGCCCGCAAACGTATCGATGAAGAGTTGAGCAAACTGTCGATCCTGGAAACCGGCTCGCCGGAGTACGCGGTCACCCGCAACTACCTGGATTGGGCCACCGCCCTGCCCTGGGGCATCGTTGGCAAGGACAAACTCGACCTCAAGCACGCGCGTCGGGTGCTCGACCGACACCACGCCGGGATGGATGACATCAAGGCGCGGATCACCGAGTTTCTCGCGGTGGGCGCCTTCAAGGGCGAGATCGCCGGCAGCATAGTGCTGCTGGTCGGCCCGCCCGGTGTCGGCAAAACCAGTATCGGTAAGTCGGTCGCCGAGAGCCTGGGCCGACCCTTCTACCGTTTCAGCGTCGGCGGCATGCGCGACGAAGCGGAGATCAAAGGCCACCGCCGCACCTACATCGGCGCCCTGCCCGGCAAGCTGGTGCAGGCGCTGAAAGAGGTCGAGGTGATGAACCCGGTGATCATGCTCGACGAAATCGACAAGCTGAGCAGCAGCTATCAGGGCGACCCGGCCTCGGCGTTGCTGGAAACCCTCGACCCGGAACAGAACGTCGAATTCCTCGATCATTACCTGGATCTGCGCCTGGACCTGTCCAAGGTGCTGTTCGTCTGCACGGCCAACACCCTGGACTCGATTCCTGGGCCACTGCTCGACCGCATGGAAGTGATTCGCCTGTCCGGCTACATCACCGAGGAGAAGCTGGCGATTGCCAAACGCCACCTCTGGCCCAAGCAACTGAAGAAGGCCGGTGTGCCCAAGCACAAACTGAGCATCAGCGATGCCGCCCTCAAGGCGCTGATCGAAGGCTATGCCCGCGAAGCCGGGGTGCGCCAACTGGAAAAGCAGCTCGGCAAGCTGGTGCGCAAGGCCGTGGTGCAGTTGCTCGACGACCCCGAAATCTCGGTGAAGATAGGTCCGAAGAACCTGGAGGACTACCTGGGCGTGCCGCTGTTTCGCAGCGAACAAGTGCTCTCGGGCGTCGGCGTGATCACCGGCCTGGCCTGGACCAGCATGGGCGGCGCGACCCTGCCGATCGAGGCGACGCGGACCCACACACTGAACCGCGGCTTCAAGCTCACCGGCCAGCTCGGCGAGGTGATGAAGGAGTCGGCGGAAATCGCCCACAGTTTCATCAGTTCACACCTGAAACAGTTCGGCGGCGAACCGGGCTTCTTCGACCAGGCCTCGATCCACCTGCACGTGCCCGAGGGCGCCACGCCGAAGGACGGCCCCAGCGCCGGCATCAGCATGGCCAGTGCGCTGCTGTCGCTGGCGCGCAACCAGACGCCGAAAAAAGGCGTGGCGATGACCGGCGAGCTGACCCTCACCGGCCGTGTCCTGCCGATTGGTGGCGTGCGCGAGAAGGTCATCGCCGCGCGGCGGCAGAAGCTCTTCGAGCTGATCCTGCCGGACGCCAACCGTGGCGACTACATGGAGCTGCCGGATTACCTGAAGGAAGGCATGAGCGTGCACTTCGCCAAACGCTACAAGGATGTGGCCAAGGTGTTGTTCGCCTGAGGAAACCGACATCGTGCCCCCCGCCAACACCGTGGCAACGACCCCGACGACGGCAAAATCAGCCGTCGACGGGTTATCGCTGCCACGCACAAAGGCTATGCTGGCAGGCGTTTGCCGATGACAGGAGCCCGCCATGATCACTGCCTCTCGCGTTTTGCTGCCGCTGGGCCTCGCCCTGTTGGCGGCCTGCGCACACCAACCCAGCAGCCTGATAGTGCAACAGCAAAGCCAGTGTCCGCTGCAGCTGTACAGTGGCCAGCAAGTGGTCCTGACGCTCCCGAGCAACCCCACCACGGGATATCGCTGGACGCTGCGCGACAGCGCGAAAAACGTGCTGCACAGCCTCGGCCCGGAGGTCTACAGCAATCCGGAGGATGCCGGTCTGGTCGGCAGCGCCGGACAATCGACCTGGCGCTTTGAGGCCAACCAGGCCGGCGAAGGCCACCTGCTACTGACCTATCAACGCCCCTGGGAGCCCGAAGTTGCTCCGGCGCAAACCTTCGACTGTCGCCTGCTGGTGAAGTGAGCCGGCGCAAAAAATCTCTGGTATCAAAACCTTCTGCCCTAAACAGCCCGATCCGACACGCCACAGCGCCATCTATCGGCCCCGCTGCGCGTCTCTAGAGCGGGGCTTTCGCCACCATTTTCAATCACCACCACGGCCACTGCAGGGTTGCCCATGAGCCTGCTCAGCGCTCGGTTATTGGCGGCAGTTGTCTCCACGGGAAACGGCAGACCCCGGCCAAATCGACTATACGGAGATAGACAGGATCTGAATTTTTAGGGGAACAACATGACCGTACGCTGGAGTGAAGCCGTAGTGATCATGACGCTGATCTGGCTGAGCGGGTGCAGCAGTTTGTTACCCAGCGAGCAGGTCGAAGCGCAATCGCCATTCAGCGATTACCTGGATGCGGAAATGCGTTATTCCCAAGCCGTAAATGGCATTACCAGCCGCTCGGAACTGTTCTCCCTGGGCTTCGACCCGCTGGCCGAGGGCAACGGCAAGATGCTCTCATTCATCGACGTACGGCTGATGTTCGTGCAGCCGAACATCCCCATCGCCTATCTACCGGACGGTCTGGTGAAGTGCCTGGAAGCCAAGGATCGCTGCATCGGCTACGCCTTCGAATTCAACAAGACCGATACCCAGCGAGTTGGCAATTTCTGGGCCGACGTATTCAACTTCCGCAAGAGACGGGAGCATCAAGGCTGGGCCTTCCGCGCGGTGTTCGTGCTGGTCGACAACACCCTGGTGCACAAGGTCAGCAACGGCGAGCCGAATATCCGTCACCTGGAGGTCAGGCGTAATCCGCTGGGGCCGCTACAGGGCGCAGGCGAATTCCTTTCTGACCAGTTCATTAAGTGAGACGCCTGGCGCCACCCCGCAGGCAGCCCCCACCCCAGCTGGAGATGCCTGCGCCCTAGTCGCGTCGCACAGGTCGAGTCGTCCTTGTCATGCTGTAAATTGCAGCATGCCAACGAGCCCGGATACCCCAGGCTCGTTACGACCGCGAGCAACCGGCTAAGCGAAGCTATCGCTGAGCAAGTTGATCAGCCAGCCCGGCCCTTCCTCCTCACGGATATCCTTGGTCGGCTCAGGCGCTTCGGCCGATGAGGTCGCGACCATGGTCATGGTCATGGGGTCGAAGGAATAGGTCACAGTGGTCCAGCTTGCCGTCCTGCGGGTGATCGGCGGGAACGCCGCGGCGGTGGTTTTTGGCGCTGGGTCCGGCGCCAGGCCGGCAAGATCGCGCAAAATGGCGTCCACGCAGACCTTGGCCTGCGAGTTGGCCATATGCCCGGACTTGGCCTGCCCCGTCGATTGCGAGTCACCGATGATGTGCACCTTCGCGAACCCAGCCAGCGTACTCTCGTAGCTCAGCGGATTGACCGGGGCGAACTTGCTGCCGTCGGGCACCAGACCGCTGTCGAACAGCAACTTGCCAGCCTTCTGCGCCGGAATCAGGTTGATCACCTCCGCCGTCACCGAGCTGGCAGTTCCGTCGCGGATAATATCGAGCCGTCGGTTCAGGGCATCCGCCGCGGTCACTGTCACATTCGGCACATACTCGACTATGTCGCGGTAGACACCGGTGAAGGCCGCAGTGAAGGTACGGTTCATGCCGGCAATGGCAGCATTGGCATCGAGGATCAGGATCTTCGCGCCGGGCTTATTGCGCCGAAAGTAGTCGGCGATCACGGTAGCCCGCTCATAGGGGGCGGTATGCGCACGAAACGGGGTCTTCGGAATGGCGATGACGAAGGTGCCGTCGTTTGCCATGGCCATCAGTTGCTCTTGCAGCAGGGTAGTCTGCGCCCCGGCAATCCAGGCATGCGGCATCACGTTGAAATCGTGACCGGGCACCGGCTC
>JBFKAF010000076.1:0-9758 GCA_041621735.1 Pseudomonas sp. | reverse complement strand
GCTGAAGAGCGGCTACCACCGCATCGTGATCAAGGCCGAAGCCGAGTGCCCGCCTGGATATAAGCCCAGCCTGGAAGAAGTTCGCGAGTACATCGCCCGCTACCAGATCGAAGGCCTGGAGGTCGAAGATCCCATCTGGCTGTCCAGCGCGCCGTTCTATAACCGCAGCGCGCCGACCTTCCAGCAGGGCAGGGTGTTTATCGCCGGCGACGCCGCGCACCTGTTCAGTCCGATCGGCGGCTTCGGCATGAACTCGGGAATCGCCGACGCCTTCAACCTCGGCTGGAAGCTCGGCTACTGCCTCAATGGTTGCGGCAGTAACGCGCTGCTCGACAGCTACAACGCCGAGCGTCATCTCAACACGGCAAAACTGCTCGGCAAGACCGACCGTTCCACCTCACTGATCGCGCGCCTGGATCGCCACCAGCACAGCGACGAGCAGGCCTTCCTGCCACGCATGCACAACCGCGATTTCCTGCGCCTGTTCCCCTGGGAATCTTCCGGGCTGAACCTGGCCTACGGCCCGGCAGACGCCCCGCCGTTACCCGGCCAGGCGTTGCAGACCGGGCGTCAGTTGCCCTATGTCGCCGACAACGGCGGCGCTGGCGACAGCCTGGCCCTGCTCGGCAAAGGCCAGCACAGCCTGCTCCTGGTGCCAGCGCATGATGCCGCCGGCCTGCGCGACAGCCTCGCGCTGATCGCCCAGGTCCAGCACAGCTGCCAGGGCCGAATCCGCATGCGCCTGCTCACCGACGCCAGCCATGATCGCCTGGCCCTGCCCAGCGAACTCTGCCTGCGTGACGAGCAACAACGCCTGCGCCGCGCCTATGCCTTGGCCGAGGGCGACTTCGTGCTGGTGCGTCCGGATCTCTACGTCGCCCAGTGCGGGCATGTCTCGCGCAGCGCAGCTCTGTACGACGAGCTGCAGCGCCTGCATGGCTTCGCTGCGGCGCAACCCTCTGCGCGCCTGGCCGGTTGAACGGAGTTGCCTATGAGCCTCCCCCTTCTCCGCCCCCTGGGCCAGATCGAAACCGCCATGGCCGGCCTGCATGAGCAGGCCGGCACCACCCAGACCAGCAGCCTGCTGAGCCTCGACGGGCCGCTGGATGCGGCGCTGCTGCGCAGCGCCGCCGCCCAGCTGTGGCGGCGTCATCCCCTGTTGCAGGCGACCATTGAGGAACAGGCTGGCGGCCTGTACTACGCCCGTAACGCACGCCTGGATGAGCTGCCGATTCGCCACCTGGCCCTGTCCGACCCCAGCGCGGCCCTGACGCAACTGGAACAGGAGCTCAACTGCCCGCTCGACCCCAGTCGCGGCCTGTGGAAACTGGCCCTGCTCAGCGCGCCCGGACAACAGCACCATCACTTGCTGCTGACCTGTCATCACGCCATCGTCGATGCGCTGAGCCTGACTCTGCTGCTCGGCGAATTGCTGCAGTTTTCTCAGGCGCTGCTGCAGGAGCCCGCAGCGCAGCCCCCTCTCAGCTCGCTGGCGCCCGCCCTGGAACACTTCCTCGGCGAACCCGGCCCGGCCCCGCTGCCCAGCCACCTGCCAGCGCCGGCCTATCAGCAGCTGGCCGCACTCGCGCAGCGGCGCACTCGCGTGCAGGTTCTTAGCCTGACCGCAGCCCAGCTACAACGCCTGCAGCGCGACGCCCGCGCGGCAGGCCTGAGCCTCAACGCGCTGCTCGGCGGCGCCTTGCTGCAAGCATGCGAGGCCATTGGCCTGGGCCAGCAGATTCGCCTGAACAGCGCGGTCTCGCTGCGCCAACGCGCGGCCCAGCCCATCGCCAACGACCAGCTCGGCTGCTACATCGGCGTGGTCGGCTGCGACCTGCAGGTGAGCGGGCGCTCCCTGCTGGCCTTGGCCGAGGATTACCAACGACAAATGCAGCAAGCCTTGCGGCGCGCCGATCGTGCCAATCCCGGCGTCAGCCTGATGCAAGTGCGCCAACGCTGCGCCCAGTTAGTTCAGGCCGAGGCCTTCGTGCAGGGCGTCGCCCTGACCAACCACGGCCGCATCGAACTGCCGCAGACACCGGTCTTCGTGCTGCGCGACTACCTCAACGTGGCCTGTCGCAGCGCCGGTAACTTTGCCGTCGCGGTGCATGCCAGCACCTTCGCCGAACGACTCAATCTCTGTTTCACCTACGTCACTCCGCTGATCGAAACCGCGCGCATCGCCGCGCTGAGCGAGCACCTGCTGCACCGCTTGCTGACGTTCGGCGCCCGCCAGGAAGAGCTCTGTCATGCACATTAATTACCTGCCCCTCGCCGCCGGCCGGCTGCGCTACCTGGACAACCAAGGCAACGGTCCGCTGCTGTTGTTCTGTCACGGTAATTCCTCGGCCGCCGAAGCCTTCGCCGCCCAGTTCGATGAACTGGGTGAACGCTACCGGATCATTGCCCTGGATTTCCTCGGCCACGGCGGCTCGGACCCCGCGAGCAAGCCCGAACAGGCCTACAGCTTCGCCGGCTTCGCCCAGTCGCTGATCGATGCCGTCGAGCTGCTCGGCCTGGATCGGTACTACATCGTCGGCCACAGCCTCGGCGGGCATGCCGCCCTCGAGGCCCTGCCGCGGCTGCAGGGCCTGCAGGGTTTGGTGCTGGTAGCCGCGCCGCCGTTCAACGCCCATACCGCTGGGCAGACCTTCAGCCCGGACCCGAGCGACGGCCTGGTGTTCCAGGCCGAACTGGACCCGCAGCAGGTCGGTCGCCTGGCCGTCGCCTTCGTCAACTCGGCGCGCCTGCCGGCGCCGCTGTTGGCGCAGGTCGAGGCCGCTATCCAGGCCACCGACCCGCAAGTACGCAGCCAGCTGGGCGCCTGCCTGGGCGCCGGGGGCTTCGCCGACGAGTGCCAGCTGCTGCGTGACAGCGCGGTGCCGACCCTGCTGCTGCAGGGTCAGGCCGATGCTTTCATCGATTGGCAGTATTGCGCGGCCGCCGACAGCTTCGCCGGCTGCAACCTGAGCGTCGGCCTGTTCGAGGACTGCGGACACAACCCGCACCTCGAGCAACCGCAGCGCTTCAACGATCTGCTCGACGGTTTCGTCGCGCACACATTAAGGAAAATGTCATGAAAGCCATCGTCATCAAGCGTTTTGGCCCTGCGGATGTCTTCGAGGAAATGGAGCTCCCCACTCCGCAAGTCGGCGCCCAGCAAGTGCTGGTAAAAGTCGAGGCCACTGCGGTCAACCCCCTGGACTTCAAGCTGCGCCGCGGCGATCTGCCGGGTTTCACCCATGATTTTCCGGCGGTGTTGCACAGCGATTTCGCCGGCACCCTGGTGGAAGTCGGCCCAAGTGTCAGCGACTTCAAGGTGGGTGACCGGGTGTTTGGTTGCGCCGGCGGCGTACGCGGTCGTCAAGGCGCCCTGGCCGAATACATGCTGGCCGATGCCGCGCTGATCGCCCGCCAGCCGAGCCGGATCAGTGCGGCCGAAGCGGCCACCTTGCCGCTGGTGGCCATCACCGCCTGGGAAGGCCTGATCGACCGAGTGGAGATTCGCCCGGGTCAGCGCGTGCTGGTGCATGCCGGTACCGGCGGGGTCGGCCATGTCGCCGCGCAACTGGCCAAATGGCGCGGCGCGCAGGTGTTCACCACGGTCAGCTCGGCGAAGAAGGCCGAGCTGTCGCGTCTGTACGGCGCCGACGTGACCATCAACTACCGCGAGCAGAGTGTCGCCGACTACGTGCAAAGCTGCACCCAGGGTGAAGGCTTCGATGTAGTGGTCGATACCGTCGGCGGCGAGGTGCTGCAGAACAGTCTGGAGGCCACCAAGGTCGGTGGCCACGTGATCACCACCCTGGCCATGGGCAACCTCGACATCACTCAGGCCTGGGCACGCAAGCTGTCGCTGCACTGCGTGAACATGTCCTGGCCGATGGCCAGTGGCGTGGGCATGCAGCACCACGGCTTCATTCTGCGCGAGGTGGCGCGCCTGGTCGATGAAGGACTGCTGTCGCCGCTGCTCGACCCGCAGCGTTTCAGCTTCGCCGAAGTCAGCCTGGCCCACGCCCACGCCGAAGCCGGCGCGGCGCTGGGCAAGGTGAGTATCAGCCGCAGTTAAGTGTCCTTTAACGGCAAGGAAGCTGAGCATGCCCAGTACCCGCCCCAATTCGCACGCCTTGGCGCTGAACGTCAGCGCCTACCTGCTGTGGGCATCGGCCGCGCTGCTGTTCAAGCAACTCGAGCACCTGCCGGCGTGGCTGGTACTGGCACAGCGGATTCTCTGGTCGTTACTGTTCTGCGGCCTGATCCTGCTGCTCTACCGCGGTCGGGCCGCCTTGGCCGAGCTGGCTAGCCTGGTGCACACACCGCGGCAACTGGCCTGGCTGCCGCTGAGCAGCCTGTTGATCGCCAGCAACTGGCTCATGGTGATCTGGGCGGTGGGCGCCGGCCGGCTGCAGGACGCCAGCCTGGGCTACTACCTCGCCCCGGCGTTGAGTTTGTTGCTGGCCAAGCGCCTGTTTCACGAACCCTGGCGCACGGGCGAGCCGCTGTGTCTCGGTCTCTGCGTGCTCGGCGCCGGCCTGGTCGCCCTGGCCGGCGGGCTGCAGCAAGTGCCCTGGATCGGCCTGCTGATCGCGCTGACCTTCGCCCTCTACAGCGCGTTGAAAAAAGCCGTGAGCATGCCGCCACTTGCGGGGCTGAGCCTGGAAACCGCAGTGGCGGCCATTCCCGCGGCCCTCTACCTGCTGATCCAGCGTGAGCAAAGTGCTGCCCTCAGCAGCAGCGACCTGCAGTGGCTGGTGGCCATCGGCCTGGTGACCACCTTGCCGATGCTGTTCTACGTGATTTCCCTGCGCCATCTGCCGCTGACCATCGTGGGTAACCTGCAGTACCTCAACCCCAGTTTGATGTTTCTCCTCGCCGTGCTGGTTTTCCAGGAAAACCTGAACGCTCTGAAATTAGCCGGCTTCAGCCTGATCTGGGCCGCTCTGCTGTACCAACTGCTCAAGCCCACCCCTCCCGAGGCAGCCGTATCGCCTGCAAAAAAACTCAGTCATCCGGAACACTGATATGCACGCGTATTACCCAGACCCCACCCACACCAACGCCCCGCCTCACCTCTGCGACTGGAACCGGCTGGCCCTGATGCCGAGTTTTTCCGGTGTCGTCGCGCATGCTTTCGAGGCCCTGGTGCATAGCTGCAGCAGCCAGGAAGAAGTGACCCAGGGACTCAATGCCATGACCCAGAGCAGGGTCAGCGACATACTGCTGAACCTCGAACAATCTGCGGCCGCCCAGGAATTGCTGCACCTGCTGCAACGACACCAGGCCCCGCTACGCATCTGGCTCAACCTGTCTGCTTCGCCGAATTGGCTGGAACGGCAACTGCTCGACCTGACTGCCGGCCACCCCCATTGCGGGCTAAACCTGCAGGTGGACCTGGGCGACTGCGCGGTTAATCGACTGCACCACGAACTGGAGCGGCTCGAGAGCGTTTGCCAGCTCGGCAGACGCCTCGGCTGGCCCCTGCGTCTAACCTTGAGCCGCATCGCCACCGCCTCCCAGGAACAGCTGCAACTGTGCCAGAACTTCGCCCTGCAGCAGCAGTTCGCCCGCCTGACGCTGAGCGACGAGGCCTCGCAGCTGACCGACCTGGGCGTACGCAATATCTTTGCCGCACTCCGGGCCCAAGCCCCGAACATGGCCAACGACGCGCCACAGCTGGAGTTCCTCGCCGGCAATGCCCATGGCCAGGGGCTGGCCAATGTCATCGCCGCCTTGAAGAGTGGCGCCCGTTATATCCATTGCAGCCTGGCCGGCTGCCTCGAACAGGATCAACCGCCACCGCTGGTTGCCGTACTTGAGCAATTTGCCCTGCCCGCCGCACAACAGGCCGGCTTGAACCGCTACCGGGATTTCCTCAGTCAGCGCGACGGCTTGGCCTACCGCAGCCTCGACGCTAGCGCCGAGCCACGCCGAGCCCTGGCATCGCCTGCCAACGAGCCGAGTGCCGCAACCCTGTGTAGCGATGACCTGCGTTTTGTCTTCCGCGTCAGCAGCGACGACTGGCATGTGCGTCTGTGCATCGAAGTCGGTGACACCGAGCTGGACCTGGGCGAGCGGGTGCACCATTACCTGCTGCTGTTACTGGCCCGCGAGTACTGCCAGCAGCAACAGAGGCTTATCCAGCGCCAGGATCTGCAACCCAGCGAGCTCGACCCGCTCAGCCTCGGCTGGCTGGAGCGCGAAGAGCTGCATCGGATGATTGGCGACAACGAGGCGCAATTCAACGTGAAGCTGTGCCGGGCGGTGAAACAGATAGGCCATGCCTTGCAGTCGGTCGGGCTCGACAGCTTCAAACCCATATCCACCCGCGTCGGCAGCATCCGCCTGAACGCAGCCAACTTCATGATTTTCAAGGATTCTAAACTGCAACTCGAGGTCCGCGACTGGTCGCAACTAGCCCTCGAAGCAGGCCCGTGAAACCTATCCTGGGCCTGCTGCAACGGACTGAAAGCCCCTGAAATAGTCGGTCTCAGCAGGGGAATTTACTATCGATTTGCAGCACTTCTATAGCATCCCTAACCGCCAGAGCATTAAGGACAACCTGTGAACAGACCTTTGCGCGCCGCCTTATTAATCTCCGCACTCAGTGCGGCCGGCCTGGCCCAGGCCGACAACAGCACGGCTGAGCAGAAGCACGCGATGCAACGCCTCGGCCAGCTCGGTTCGATCAGCGCGAGCATGATCAAGCAAAGCGCCTACTTCGAGGCCAACCAGGTGGTTCGCCGCTTTTTCCTGTGCATCCCCGAAGCCTCCAACCATAAGCTGGAGCCCGGCGTGCTCGAGGACGTGGAAAAATGCTTCGACGAAACCGTCGACGAGAACATCGAAATCGATATCGGCGGCAATCGCTCCCGCGGCCGCGCGGCCGCACTGGCCATCGCTACTCAGGGCCTGGCCAGCATTCGCCAGAATGCCATCTTCTCCCTCTCGGCGCCCTACATCAGCCAGTACCAGAGCGGTCGCCGGGTCGGCACCGGCAGTATTGCCCTGAACTTCAACGTGCTGGTGCACCAGGACATCACCTCGCGGTCCAGCGAGCCGCAACCCTTCGACCCCACGCCGGGCCCGCAGCTGTTCGTCAGCAACAACACCCTGGGGCTGATGGCTTCGGCCCCAGGGGAATGGAAAATCACCCTGCTGAAAGTCAACCCGCTGCTGACTCAACTCAGCCCCAATATCGTCTTCAACTCGCCGTTCCCGAACTACCCGATCAACCCACGGCACGTGCAGTAAGGCGACGACTCACCTCACCAGCGCGAAGGCGACGGTCTGCCAGACCGTCGCCTTACTCCGCGCCAGGCACCCTCGCCAACTGCCCTTTCAGACAGCTGCCGGTACTCCGCCCCTCTCCTACAGTGCCCTCTCCAATCGCACATTTCGAGAGGCCAGGGTTATGCGCGAAAGCCGTCCCCTCACCCCGCAGTTGACCCTGGGTCGAGAGTTGCCCAACCTGCACGCGTTTCAGCGTCTGCGCGAGGCCGTTTTCGCGCGCGAATTGCGCTGGGTACGCGAGAGTGCCGCGGGGCTGGAACGCGACAGCTTCGACGCCAACAGCGTGCACGTGGCCGTCAGCCATGGCTGGCATGCCGCCGGTTATCTGCGCATCACCCCGCAAGGTGCGCCCTGGATGCTGCAACAGTGCTTCGCCTTCCTGCTCGACCCCCACCAGCAGCCAGCGGTGTGTTGCAGCAGCATGGAAGTCTCGCGCCTGGCCGTCGCCCGCGAATACCGTGGGCGACGAATGCTCGGCCGCTTCGGTGTATTCGACCTGCTGATCAAGGGACTGGTGCAGCACTCGCAACAGAACGCAGTGCGCTATTGGTGGGTAGTGGTGGCCGAGCCGATCTATCGCCTGCTGTTGAGCAAAGGCCTGCCCTGTAGTCGACTGGGGCCGATTGTGCGGATGCCCGATGGCGTGGAAACCCTGGCCGTACGCATCGACCTGCACGCCTTCCTCAACTACGCCGACCCCTTCTACAGCGATCAGCCGTTGCAGGCGCTTGGCTAACCGCGGGCGAACACGCCGCTGCGTTTAGCTGCTGCCCTAGAAGGTCAGCACGCCATAGTGCATGGCCTTGGCGATGGCTTGAGAGCGATTGATCACGTTCAGCTTGCGGAAGATATTGCCGAAGTGAAACTTCACCGTTCGCTCGGAAATGCTGAGGATATGTGAGATATCCCAGTTGCTCTTGCCTTCCTTGGCCCATTGCAACACCTCCAGCTCACGCCGGGATATATCGGGCGCCATCAGGCTACAGCGATTCAGCTCACCCGGTCGGTTGAAGATCTCGTGCAGGTGCGGCACCAGATAATCCAACGCGCCGACATAGTCTTCGGCCGGCAAGCTGTCCGGCAGCACCATGGAAATCAGGGTCGAGCCCTTGTGTCCCCGGCCATTCACCGCACAAGCCAAGCCATTGCTGCCCAGGAAGCCCCGCGAGAGCGCGTGAAACTCGCCCGTGGCCTGTCGACCGCGACCGTAGCTGTCCTGCCAGGTGAACGCCTGATCCTGGCATTGCGATTGCTGAAGTACAGGGTCCTGATCCTGGAAGGAGCGCTGGAAATACAGCTCGATCCATTCTTCGCTGTAGCCGTAATTGATCAATTGCCGGGACTCGCTCAGGTTGAGCGCGTGGCTATTGTCCAGGCAGAGGATCAAGGAGGAGAACGGAATGATGCTGCGCGCCAAGGCGACTACTTGGTCGACATCATCCCTGTTACTGCTGGCTTTGATACAGAGCTGTGCCAGCTCCAACAATTTCACCAGGTCTTTACGAGAGTGGAAGGTGCTAGCCATAACATCCGTGCCTCCAGCGGACTCCACGCACAACCAGATAGCGTCCATTAACTGCAGGGCACCAGCAGGGTGCATGTAGCGGTTGTGATCAGCAGCGTACCTACTGCCAAAACGATCCTATAGCCCTGCCCGGATCGATTCAATAATTATTTATTGATCACTATATATTTAAAGATAAATCCGATCCTGCGCACACTTTTACCCAGCGCACGGCGGCGCAATCGAGCCATCGGGGTTCGTTATACGGGGGGCATGTGTCAGGACGTGCGCCGGCAACCGGCTTAAGCGCTAAGTTCAGCGCAGCTACTGGAGGCCTGGCAGCCGACGCAGCGGTTCACCTCAGGCGAGCCAGGATGAACAACTGCGTTGCGCCTCAAGCACATCGACAGCACGGTCGACGCCTGGCTATAGGTTACTGGCGTGGTGCGTAGGCAAACACATCGGCGCGCATCTGTTGCGCATCCATACCGGCCTCGACCAAGGCATCCAGGGTGGCATAGATCATCGAAGGCGAGCCGCTGGCATAGACATGCAACGGGCGCAGATCGGCGAAGTCGGTACTCACCGCCTCATGCAGCAGGCCGCAGCGCCCCTCCCAGACACAGGCGTCGCTGACCACCCGGTGCAGATAGAGATTGGTCAACTGCTGCCATTCGCTCCAGTTCGGCAACTGGTAGAAATCGTCCGGGCGACGCACTCCCCAGTACAAGTGCACAGGATGGGCGAACCCGCTAACCCGGCAATGCTCGATCAGGCTGTTCATCTGCGCCATGCCGGTCCCGGCGGCGATCAGAACCAGCGGACCGTCCGGCAATTCAGCTAGGTGCGTATCGCCGAACGGCAGCTGCACGCGCGCGAAGCCTTGGCGACGAAGGAAGTCGAGCAGGGCCACGGACGACGCGTCACGCGCCAGGATATGCAGCTCCAGCTCGCGCCCGGCGTG
>JBFKAF010000075.1:0-9770 GCA_041621735.1 Pseudomonas sp. | reverse complement strand
TCGGCGCGCTTGTAGTCCAACGCCGCGTCGATATTGCCCTTCCAGGTAAAATCCTCGACTAGCGGCTTGGGCTTCATGATCTGTTGGATGCTGGCCAGTTCGATCGTCCGCGGCGCGTCGCCGTTGGCCAGGATCACCTTGCCGGGTTCGGCGGCGCGCAGCGACTTGGCCACTTCGCCCTTGACCGCACCCTCCTTGATCAGCAACTGGCGGTCACTTTCCAGGGTGGCGATCTGGTTCCAATCCAGGGCAATCGAGCCGCCGTATTCGGTCTCCAACAGCAACTTGCCGCCATCGAAGAATTTGATCTTGCCCGTCAGACGATCACCGTTTTTCAACCAGACGGTATCGGCCAAGAGCGGGGTGGTGGCCATTGAAAGGGCCAGGCACAGCAGGGTTCTGGAAAACATATAAGGGTCGACAACTGCTTAAATGGGCGAAAGGCCGAGCATTATCTGCAAGCCCGGCGCTTGAGCAAGCATTGACCGATAGAATGAGGGCAAGTTCAAGGCATGCGACCAGCAACACATCGACATAGCGGGAGGGCCGCGCCAGCTCGCCGCAGTCCAGTAAGAGGGGCGAAGCCCGTGGCAAGAATGACAACAGGGCATGTAGCACCATGACCCATCGGCAACAGTCGGAGCAGACCGCAACGGCCCTGGCGGTACGGCGCGAGGCACTGTACATCGCGCTCGCGCAGGTGCCGGCCGGAACCGTGGTCAGCTATGGGCAACTCGCCGAGCTGGCCGGCCTGGGCCGCGCTGCACGCTGGGTCGGGCGCACCCTCAGCCAGTTGCCGCAGGACACCACGCTACCCTGGCACCGGGTGATCGCGGCGAGCGGCCACCTGAGTTTGCCGGCAGGCACTGCCGCCGGCGCCGAACAACGCGCACGCCTACGGGCAGAGGGGCTGCTAATCGACAAAGGGCGGGTGGATATCCGCCGACATGGCTGGCGCCCGATGGAGTCCAGCGGTTAGAGTGCGGCCTTTGTTCCGTAATCCCAGGCAGATACCCGCTCAATGCCCCGTAAAAGCTGGCGCGATGCCATCGCCGCCTACTCCAGCCCTGCCACCCTGGCGCTCCTGATCCTCGGGTTCGCCGCAGGCCTGCCCTATATGCTGGTGTTCTCGACGCTCTCGGTGTGGTTGCGCGAGGCTGGCGTGGCGCGCGAGACCATTGGCTTCGCCAGCCTGATTGGCCTGGCCTACGCCTTCAAATGGGTCTGGTCGCCCCTGCTCGACCAGTGGCGCCTGCCCCTGCTTGGCAAGCTCGGCCGTCGACGCTCCTGGCTGGTGCTGGCCCAGGTACTGATAGCCATCGGTCTGGCCGGCATGGCGCTGTGCGACCCACAAACCCACCTGACCTGGCTGATCGCCCTGGCGGTATTGGTGGCGTTTGCCTCGGCCACCCAGGATATCGCCGTCGACGCCTATCGCCTGGAAATCGTCGAGGAGACCCGCCAGGCGGCGCTGGCTGCCAGCTATATGGCCGGTTATCGCATCGCGGCACTGCTGGCCACTGCCGGCGCGCTGTATTTCGCCGAGGGTTTCGGCTCCACCGTGCAACTCTATCAGCACAGCGCCTGGGCCGGCACTTACCTGGTGTTCGCCCTGCTGATGCTACCAGGCCTGCTGACCAGCCTGTGGATGCGCGAACCGCCGGTGCCCCTGCAAACCCAGCTGGCCGCTGCGCGCTACGGCTTCAATCATCAAATCGTTTCGGTGCTGGTGCTGATAGTCCTGCTGGTCTCGGTACCGGCGATGTTCACCCAGCTGTACTACACCGATTTCGCCAGTCTGGTGCGCGGTGAAGCCAGCCTGCTCGACCTGTTGCTGGAGGACCGCGCCTTCCTGCGCGCCCTGCTCTACACCATTCTCACCAGCCTATGCCTGTCCACCATGGGCCGCCGCGGCCTGGCGCCGGTACTGACACCGGTCAACGACTTCATCCTGCGCTACCGCTGGCAAGCCCTGCTGCTGCTCGGCCTGATCGCCACCTACCGCATGTCGGACACGGTCATGGGGGTAATGGCCAACGTGTTCTACATCGACCAGGGCTTCACCAAGGATCAGATCGCCAGTGTCAGCAAGCTGTTCGGTTTGGTCATGACCCTGCTCGGCGCGGGGATTGGCGGCCTGTTGATCGTGCGCTTCGGCATCTTGCCGATCCTGTTCATCGGCGGTGTGGCCTCGGCGGCGACCAACTTGTTGTTCCTCATGCTGGCTGGCATGGGCGCGGATTTGCAGATGCTGATCCTCACCATCAGTGCCGACAACTTCAGTGCCGGCCTGGCCACGGCGGCGTTCGTCGCCTACCTGTCGAGCCTGACCAACCTGAAGTTTTCGGCGACCCAGTACGCCCTGCTCAGCTCGATCATGCTGCTGCTGCCGCGATTGATCGGCGGTTATTCCGGGGTCATGGTGGAAAAGCTCGGTTACGCCCAGTTCTTCCTCGTCACCGCCCTGCTGGGGGTGCCGACCCTGGCACTGATCGCGCTGCAGTGGAAACGCGAAGGCCCGCAGACCAATGGTTCGACTTCGGCCCCGCCCGAGCAGGCGTAGCACTCATCGCCGTACGCCATCCGCCTAAGCGACCCCACGCCCGCTCACTCGGCTTGACGACTCAAGTCTGCACGCCGCCTGCACAGCCGCACCTCTTGCTTGGCGATTGCCGACCAGGCAGCCAATGGCAGCCCGTACCCCCTCAAAGCCACCCGAGCGCCCCGAGACCAAGGCTGCGCGCGCGATTCGCAGGCACGCAACAGGCCTTAGTCACGGCGACGGAGGGTGCCCGACGCGGCGCAAGATGGTAACTTTTGTTATTCGGGCCTCGGTGCATGTATCCCCTCGAAGGACAATCGCTGAGACCTGCGACAATCGGCTCGATCCAAGAATAACTATTAGCGCGAGGTAAGCCATGAAGGCAGATACGCATGCAGCCGGAACGTTTGATCGCAATGCGCTCGATGCGTGGTGGCAACTGCAAGGCGAGTGGGTTGAAGAACCCAACGTGAGGCGCGATGGCAGCAGCGGCGTACAACGCGTTCGCGACAAACAGGGCCGCCTGCTGTACGCCAAGCGTCAGGTGGGTCATCTGTATCGCAGCCTGCGGTATCCGTTCGGCAGTCCGACCATCCTGCGCGAGCGTGCCGCTCTGCTGGGTGCACGCAAAGCCGGTGTAGGGGTTCCCGAGATCGTCTATTGCGCGGCCGAACAAGGCCCGGAGGGTTGGCGAGGGTTACTGATCACCGCCGCCCTGGACGGCTTCCAACAACTCGACGACTGGTATGCCGAGGGAGGGCGAGAACGCCACGGCGAGCAACTGCACCAGCGCCTGCTGCAAGAAGTCGCGGGCAACCTCGCACGCCTGCATCTGGCGCGCTGGCAGCACAGCTGCCTCTACATCAAGCACATCTTCGTACGGGTCAATGGCGAGGGTGAAACGGCGCAGGTTAGCGTGGCGCTGCTCGACCTGGAGAAGTGCCGCAGGCGCCTCACCCGCACCCAGGCCGCCTTGCACGACCTTCAGCAGCTAAGACGCCACTCGCCGTGGAACGAAGCGGACTGGCGATACCTGATGGGCGCCTATCAGGCCACCTTCGGCAGCCCTATCAAAGGGCTCTCCGCCTGAACGGCAGGTGCAGCTAAGCGCCATGACAAGCGCCTGGCTGCGCCCTCTTGCTCCTCAGCTCGCCTGCACCAGATGCACCACTCGCTGCGGGAATGGAATGCCGATGCCGGCCTCGTCAAAACGCTCCTTGGCCAACTCGGTGAACTCGAACGTCACCGGCCAGAAGTCCCCGGTTGCCACCCAGACGCGCAGCGACAGGTCGACCGAGTTGTCGCCCAAGCCCACCACGTACACCACCGGCGCCGGCTCCGTGAGCACACGCGGGTCTTCGGCGATCTTCAGCAGGACCTCGCGGGCTTTCTTGATATCGCTGGAATAGTCGATACCGACCTTGATTTCCGCACGACGCTTGGGCTCAGTCGAGTAGTTGGTGATATGGTCGTTGGACAGGCTGCCATTGGGCACGATCACCACTTTGTTGTCCGCAGTCTTCAGCGTGGTATGAAAGATATGGATGCTGTCGACAGTACCCGACACGCCCTGCGCCTCGATCCAGTCGCCCGCGCGAAACGGGCGGAACATGATGATCAGCACCCCACCGGCAAAGTTCGCCAGACTGCCTTGCAACGCCAAACCAATCGCCAGACCGGCGGCACCGATGACGGCGATGAAGGAAGTGGTTTCCACGCCGATCATCGAGGCCACGCTGACCAGCAGCAGCACCTTGAGGGCGATGCCGGACAGACTGCCGATAAAGCTGTGCAGGGCGCGATCGACGTTGCGCGTGTCCAGCAGCATGCGGACCTTGCGCGTGAGGACGTTGATCAACCACCAGCCGACCAGCAAGGTGAGCAGGGCCAAAGTCAGCTTGCCGCTGTAGTTCAACACCACCGGTAGCCAGGTCTCGGACATCTTCTCCAGTTGCTCGATATTCATTTCCATCTGACGCTCCATTTCAACGCTTTCAGCCAACATGCGTTTTCCAACGCATAAAACGCAACCGCCATGGCAAGCCATGGCGGTCAAATTGCTATCACACCCGCTGCGACGCCAATCTGTCGCATGAGTTCAATAATTCGCGGATCAATCGCGAAAATTGTTGTACTGCAACGGCATACCGAATTCCTTGGCCCGCAGGGCGGCGATCGCCTCTTGCAGGTCATCGCGCTTCTTGCCGGTGACGCGCACCTGCTCACCCTGAATCGCAGCCTGAACCTTGAGCTTGCAGTCCTTGATATGGGCGACGATCTTCTTCGCCAGCTCCTTGTCGATGCCTTCACGCAGGGTCACCTCCTGCTTGACCACCTTACCGGAGGCGTAGGCATCCTTGGTTTCCAGGCACTGGCTGTCGATCTTGCGCTTGATCAGGTTACTGCGCAGGATCTCGAGCATCTGCTCGAGCATGAAGTCCGCTTCGGCGGTCAAGGTAACGGTCAGGTCCTTGTGCTCCAGGCTGCATTTGCCGCGCAGGTCAAAACGACGCTCCAACTCCTTGACGGCATTGTCCATGGCATTGGTGAGTTCGTGCTTGTCCAGCTCGGACACCACGTCGAACGAGGGCATGGGCTTCCTCCTGATAGACGGCGCAACCCATGTCACAGATGGGACGCGCCAGGCTTGTTGATGGTTAAAATGCGCGGTCATTATATAACCGTAGCGACAGACACTGCCCGGGCATGTTCCGGCCCCCTTATTTACGCCCAGCGAGCCTGCCCATGCCAAACCCCCATCTCAGCATCCTGGTGGTGGACGACGCCAAGTTCTCCAGCGCGATGATCGGCCGGGCCTTGAGCCAAGCCGGCTATCAGGATCTGCGCTTCGCCCACAGCGCCGCCGAAGCCATCAAACTACTCGAGCAACGCCCCGCCAGCGTATTACTGGCGGACTGGTTGATGCCGGAGATGGACGGCCTGGAACTGACCGGCCGGGTACGTCAGCTGGACGAAATGACCGATCACTACACCTACGTCATGCTGTTGACCGGCAAAGAAGGCGAACGCGTCATGGCCGAAGCCTTCGACCGCGGCGTCGATGACTTCATCAGCAAGGCGGCCATGCACGAACAACTGGTGCCGCGGGTGTATGCCGCCGACCGACTGTGCAACACCTTGCAGCGCCTGCTGCATGAAAACCACCTGTTGACCGAAAACATCGCCAGCCTGGAGCAACGCAACCTGGTCGACCCGCTGACCGGCCTGGGCAACCTGCGCTACCTGCAGCAAAAACTGCTCGACAGCCTGCGTCAGGTCGAGTCGCGCGGCGGCGCGCTGTGTTACCTGTTGATCGGCTTGCAAAATGCCGGCGAACTGCAGCAGCAACACGGCAATAGTTTTTACAACGAGCTGCTGCATGGGGTTGCCCGCCGCTTGCAGCAACTGGTGCGGCCGCTGGACGTGCTGGTGCGCCTGAACGACAACCACTTCGCCCTGATCACCCTGCTCGCAGACCTGCACGAGTGTTCGCCCAGCAGCTTCAAGCGCCTGCACGAAGGGCTGAACCTCAAGGCATTCAAAACCAGTGAAGGCTTTATCAATCTCAAGGCCGGTATCAGCCTGGTGGGTCTCGACGCCAAAGCCCTGCCCATCGACCCGGAAAGCCTGATCAGTCATGCTGCGAATCTGTTACCCGAGTCTTACGCCAGCGACCGGGTCAGCGCCATGCGTCTGCCACTGGCGAAGTAAATCGCGACCGGAATAGCCCATGCGACCGATTCAAAGCGCGCAACAATGAGCTGGCACATTCTCGGCGCCGGCAGCCTCGGCAGCCTGTGGGCTGCCCGCCTGGCCCGAAGCGGCCTGCCGGTACAGCTGATCCTGCGTGACCAGAGTCGCCTGGAGGCGTATCAACGCGCCGGCGGTTTGACCCTGGTCGAGCAGGGCCGCCCCCAACTCTACCCAGTCGCCGCGCAAACCGCCGACGATCCCGCGCCGATTCGGCGCCTGCTATTGGCCTGCAAAGCCTACGATGCCGAAGCGGCCGTCGCTCGCCTGGCGCCACGCCTGGCCGCGGATGCCGAGCTGATCCTCCTGCAGAACGGCCTGGGCAGCCAGGCCGCGGTGGCCACTCGGGCACCCCGGGCACGCTGCATCCTCGCCAGCAGCACCGAAGGCGCGTTCCGCGAAGATGACTTTCGCGTGGTGTTCGCCGGCCATGGCCACACCTGGCTCGGCGACCCACTCGACCTCAGCCCGCCCAGTTGGCTGAACGAACTCGAGCACAGCGGCATCGTGCATGACTGGAGCCTGGATATCCTCAGCCGGCTGTGGCGCAAACTGGCCCTGAACTGCGCGATCAATCCATTGACCGTGCTGTACGACTGCCGCAATGGCGACCTGAGCGAGCACCCGGCGGAAATCACCACGCTCTGCGCCGAACTGGGCGAACTGCTTGAGACCTGCGGTCAGCCGGGCGCCGCCACGGACCTGCACGACGAAGTGCTGCGCGTGATCCAGGCCACCGCCGCAAACTACTCCTCCATGCATCAGGATGTGCGGCAAGGCCGCCGTACCGAAATCGCCTACCTGCTCGGCCATGCCTGCGCCACGGCCCAACGCCATAACCTGGCGCTGCCGCACCTGCGTGCGCTGCATACGCGCCTGATCGACCACCTGAATGCGCACGGATTGCCCAGCCAATAAGCCGCGCGTTACCCTGCTCGCACTTCCGCCATAGCGACGTACCTGCCCATGCTTCTGCGTCAGCGCCTCGAAAACCTGCCCGTCGGGCGCAAGCTGCTCGCCGCCCTGTTAGTCCTGCTGATGGCGGTACTGCTGGTCGCCAACCTGGCGTTTATCAGCGCGGCCTACTGGATTTCCCAAGAGAGCATGGCGCCGCAAGCCCTGCACACCCTCGGCCGCCTGATCGCCAGCCCGCCCCTGAGCCATGAGGCGCTAAGCTCGGCGAGCGCCGCCGAAAGCCTGCTCAAACGCCTGGATGACTACGCACCGCTGCGCGCGGCAGTGATCTACGACAGCCACGGCGCCAGCCTGGCGCAACTGCAACGCGGCGAGGAGCTGCGCTTGCCGCTGCGCGTCGAGCAACTGGACTCCTGGCGCTACAGCGAATTTCGCACCAACCTGCTGGTCGAGCTGCCGCAGCCCGACACTCGCCCCGGACACTTGCTGCTGGTGGCCTCGGGCGAGCTGCCTGGCGCCTTCTACACCGGCACCCTGACCGCCAGCGGGGCCATTCTGTTCGTCAGCATCCTCTTGTGGTTTACCGTGGCACGCCAGATCCGCCGCCTGGTGACCAAACCGATTCGCCGATTGGAAGAGCTGTCGCGCCAGGTCACCCGCGAAGAGAACTACGCCCTGCGCGCCGGCCGCGGCAATCAGGACGAGATTGGCAGCCTGGCCGATGCGTTCAACACCATGCTGATGCGCATCGAGGCACGCGAACAGCAACTCAAGCGCGCCCGCGACGATGCCCAGGAGGCGTTCGACCAGGCGCAGAACCTGGCCGAGGAAACCCGCCACTCCAATCGCAAGCTGGAGCTGGAAGTCCAGGTGCGCAGCAAGATCGAGAAGAAGCTCACCGGCTTCCAGAACTACCTCAACAGCATCATCGACTCCATGCCCTCGGCCCTGATTGCCCTCGACGAGCAGCTCTACGTGACGCAGTGGAACCAGGCCGCCAGCGCCCTCTCCGGCACCCGCCTGGACGAAGCGCTGAACCAGCCGGTATTTCTCGCCTTCCCGCCGCTGAAAGCCTTTCTCGCGCAACTCAGGCACTGTGTCGAACGGCACAAGGTCGAGGAAGTCGAGCGGGTGACCTGGAACAAGGACGAAGAGTCGCGCCACTATGCGCTGACCTTCTACCCCTTGATGGGCGGCACCGGGCGCGGCGTGGTGATCCGTATCGACGACATCACCCAGCGCCTGAGCCTGGAGGAGATGATGGTGCAGTCGGAAAAGATGCTCTCGGTCGGCGGCCTCGCGGCCGGCATGGCCCACGAGATCAACAACCCGCTCGGCGCCATCTTGCATAACGTGCAGAACATCCGCCGTCGGCTGTCGCCGGAGCTGGCGAAGAACCAGCAACACGCCGAGCAGATCGGCGTGAGCCTGGAAGCCATCGACCGCTACCTGCACGCACGCGAAGTGCCCCAGCTGCTCGACGGCATCCAGCAGGCCGGCACCCGCGCGGCGAAGATCGTCAGCCACATGCTCAGTTTCAGCCGCCTGAGCAACCGCCAGCTGGCGCCCTGCCAACTGCCGGCGCTGATCGATCAGGCACTGGAAATCGCCAGTAACGACTTCGACCTGACGGAAAGTTTCGACTTCAAGAGCCTGATCATCCAGCGCGAGTTCGACCCTGCGCTCGGCCCCGTTCCGGGAATTGCCAACGAGCTGGAACAGGTACTGCTCAACCTGCTGAAAAACGCCGCCCAGGCGATTCACCAGCGCGAGGACGACAGCCAGCCCGGGCAGATAACCCTGCGCACCAAGCTGGCGCCACCCTGGGTGGAGGTGCAGGTGGAAGACAACGGTATCGGCATGCCCGAGTCGGTCCGTAAACGCATCTTCGAGCCCTTCTTCACCACCAAGGAAGTCGGCGAAGGCACCGGGCTGGGTCTGTCGGTGTCTTACTTCATCATCACCAACAACCACAAAGGGCAGATGGAAGTGCAGTCCAAGCTGGGCCAGGGCACCTGTTTCACCCTGCGCCTGCCGCTGCCTGCCGCCCCCACACATTCAGGTCTGTAAATATGGCTTATCGACTGTCGAAGATTTACACGCGCACCGGCGACAAGGGTGAAACCGGCTTGGCCGACGGTCGGCGGGTCAGCAAGGATCATCCGCGCGTGGAGGCCATGGGCGAAGTCGACACGCTGAACAGCCAGCTCGGCCTGCTATTGGCCGAGCTGGCGCTGCAGCAGCCCGCGCTGAACGAAATCAGCGAAGTGCTCGCGCCCTGTCAGCATCGCCTGTTCGACCTCGGTGGCGAGCTGGCGATGCCGGACTACCAGGCGCTGCACGAGGATGAAGTCGAACGCCTGGAGGCGGCTATCGACCGCTGGAACGAAGAGCTCGGCCCGCTGCAGAACTTCATCCTGCCCGGCGGCTCCCGCCTGATTGCCCAGGCCCATGTCTGCCGTAGCCTGGCGCGAGCGGCGGAGCGGCGTTGCCAGCAGCTGAACGCCGAGGAGCCTATCCGCGCCGTCGGGCTGGCCTACGTCAATCGGCTGTCCGATCTGCT
>JBFKAF010000074.1:0-9777 GCA_041621735.1 Pseudomonas sp. | reverse complement strand
CTTGAGCAGCAGTCGGGCCGATCGAGACGACGACGATTTCGCTCGCCACGCCCTTCTCTTTCAGGCGTACAGCTTCTTCCACGGCGATTTCGCAGAAGGGGTTCATCGACATCTTGACGTTGGCAAGATCAACGCCGCTGTTGTCCGCTTTGACGCGAACCTTGACGTTGTAGTCGACCACTCGTTTGACAGCTACAAGAACCTTCATGGATTCCTCGTTACTCTCCGGTGAATAGGAATGTCGCCAGAAGCGAACATGGCGGGTGATGCGAATCGGCCGGAACCGACGGTCAGCCTATAACAGCTGACGCAAAACCGCCCGTATCTTGACCGTACCACCCAGCCCGGTCAATACAGCGAAGCGACCAATCGGCCGCGATGATGTAGTACGATTCTAGCAGCCCTACAGAAAATTCAAACAAACGTTTGTATTGGATCATTTGGGGGGGCTCGATATAATGCGCGCGCATCGCCCAGGGAACGAGCCTGATCGTCAAATACAACTAGAGAGCCTTGAGTAGGAGATAACCTGTGGAACGCGAATTTATGGAATTCGACGTCGTCATCGTCGGCGCCGGCCCTGCTGGTTTGTCCGCCGCCTGCCGATTGAAGCAGAAAGCCGCCGAAGCGGGTAAAGAAATCAGCGTCTGCGTGGTCGAGAAAGGCTCCGAAGTCGGTGCACACATACTGTCCGGCGCGGTGTTCGAGCCGCGCGCATTGAATGAACTGTTCCCCGACTGGAAAGAGCTCGGCGCGCCGCTCAACACCCCGGTCAAGCGCGACGACATCTACCTGCTCAAGAACGCCGAAAAGGCCAGCCGCATTCCCGACCTGTTCGTGCCCAAGACCATGCACAACCAGGGCAACTACATCATCTCCCTGGGCAATCTGTGCCGCTGGCTGGCCCAGCAAGCGGAAAACCTCGGTGTCGAAATCTACCCGGGCTTCGCCGCCCAAGAAGCCCTGATCGACGAGAATGGCTCGGTCTACGGCATCCTCACCGGTGACCTCGGGGTCGACCGCGAAGGCAATCCGAAAGAGGGTTACTACACCCCCGGCATGGAATTGCGCGCCAAGTACACCCTGTTCGCCGAAGGCTGCCGTGGCCATATCGGCAAGCAACTGATCAGCAAATACAACCTGGACAGCGAAGCCGACGCCCAGCATTACGGCATCGGCCTCAAGGAAATCTGGGACATCGATCCGGCCAAACACGAGCAAGGCCTGGTGGTGCACACCGCCGGCTGGCCGCTGTCCCTGGTGGACAGCGAAAACACCGGCGGTTCCTTCCTCTATCACCTGGAAAACAACCAGGTGGTGGTCGGCTTGATCGTCGACCTGTCCTACAGCAACCCGCACCTGTCGCCCTTCGATGAGTTCCAGCGTTACAAGCACCACCCGGTAATTGCCCAGTACCTGGAAGGCGGCAAGCGCGTGGCTTACGGCGCACGCGCTATCAGCAAAGGTGGCCTCAACTCGCTGCCGAAGATGGTGTTCAACGGCGGCGCACTGATCGGCTGCGACCTGGGCACCCTGAACTTCGCCAAGATCAAGGGCAGCCACACCGCCATGAAGTCCGGCATGCTCGCCGCTGAGGCAGCGGCCGACGCGCTGTTCGCAGGTCGTGAAGGCGGCGATCAACTGACCGGTTACGTGGACGCGTTCAAGGCCAGCTGGTTGTACGACGAACTGTTCCGTAGCCGCAACTTCGGCGCGGCAATCCACAAGTTCGGCGTGCTCGGTGGCGGCGCGTTCAACTACGTCGACCAGAACCTGTTCGGCGGTAAGATTCCCTTCACCCTGCACGATACCAAGCCGGATTACGCCTGCATGAAGCTGGCTGCCGACTCGACCAAGATCAATTACCCGAAGCCGGACGGCAAGCTCAGCTTCGACAAGCTGAGTTCGGTATTCCTCTCCAGCACCAACCATGAAGAGGAACAACCCTGCCACCTGAAGCTCAGCGACCCGGGCATCCCGATCGGCAAGAACCTGCCGATGTACGACGAGCCCGCGCAACGCTACTGCCCGGCCGGCGTATACGAGGTAGTGACTCAGGAAGACGGCGAGAAGCGCTTCCAGATCAACGCGCAGAACTGCGTGCACTGCAAGACCTGCGACATCAAGGACCCCGCCCAGAACATCACCTGGGTCGCACCCGAAGGTGCCGGCGGCCCGAACTACCCCAACATGTAACCAAGATGTAAGTCACGCGAAAGGCTCCCTCGGGAGCCTTTTTCTATTCCAGCAAAGCAACGACCGCGCGGCTATTCGGGTTGCTGGCCGATCGGGAAAAACTGCCCGTCACTCCACACACCCAGCCAGGTTTTGCCGTCGATCTCGCACGGCACCGCCAGCTCGACCAGCTGATAGAACACGTTGCGATGAATCAGCGCCTCGAGATTGCTGCGCACATGCACATAGGGCGCCGGCTCCTGGGTCTGCTCATTAAGCGCCACCCGTAGTGGATGCTCGGCGCCGGCAATGACCTCCTCCTCGACGCCAGTGGTGAAGCGCAGCAGCTGCGCCCGACCCTCACCCTCCACTTGCAAGCTGACGGCGACGAAGGGCGCATCATCGACCTGGATGCCGACCTTCTCCACCGGAGTGACCAGAAAGTAGTCGTCACCATCGCGACGGATAATGGTCGAGAACAGCTTAACCATCGGCTTGCGGCCGATTGGGGTACCCATGTAGAACCAACTGCCGTCGCGGGCGATGCGCATGTCGATGTCGCCGCAAAAATCCGGATTCCACAGGTGCACCGGCGGCAAGCCTTTTTTCTCGCTCCTGGGAATCTGTGCCAGCAGGTCGCCGGCTTTGCCTGAATCAGTCATCTACAACTCCTGGCGACTCAAGCCCAACAAGCTACGGGCGTAGTCCTGCAAGGGCGGGCCGAGTAAATCTTCTGGCCTGACATCATAAAACGTCAGGAAACCACCGCGACTACGAATTCGTGCGGTATCGACAAGGTAGCGGGTATTGGTCTCGATCAGCATCAACTGAATCACGCTACGGTCGGTACCGAGTCGATCCAGAGCCTCCTGGTCCACCCACTCATCGGCAGTGCCTATACGATCATCGGCATAGGCAAAGCGACCGTACAGCAAATAATGCGCCCCTAGCTCGCGCGCCTGCACCATCGCCTCTTCCAAGCCTGCCGGAGCTCGAGCCCGGCGCACCATAGGAAAATACTCGATGAAGCCCTTGAACGCCTCCTCGGCCACCACATTGGGTCGCGGATAAGCATCGCCCGGAGGTGCGAAGTGCCCTTGAGCAATATAAATAAAGGAATCGGCCTGCAGCCGCCGCGAGCTGGCGCGGCTAGTCTGGCTATGATCGAGAACGCCGGCATCGCGCAATTGATAGGTCGCACCATCGGCCAGATCACTGACCTTCATGCAGCCGCCAAGGGCCAACAACCCCAGCAGTGGAATCAGGCTACGCATCACACTCCTCCCGTGCCGGTGACGAAAAACCGGCGAATAAGGATGCAATGCAGATTCCACGCCACAACAGCCAGTTACCAACCGCGCCGCCACTCCTGGCGCAAAGAGGCCTGTTGAGGACGCTCGCTGGCATGATCATTGCGAAATACCGTCGCATCGCCGACATCCCGGTGCAGTCCTTGCCCAATGGCCGGCCACTGGAACAGGCCCTGGAGCAATTGCAGCTCATGGTCTCGATGGACCTCTACCTCAACGAGACCAGCCGCCATGCCCATATCATCCTGCCAACCGGCCCGGCTGAACACGAGCAGTACGACCTGGTATCCAATTTGTTCGCCGTGCACAACGAGGCCAAGTACGCCGGCTACTTCTTCCTGAAAATCAAGGCCGCCTTCCCTGGGGAAGCGCGATGGAGTTTTCTATAGAAGCGATGATTCTGGCGCTCCAGCGACCTTGAACTGCGGGAAACCAGGATGGCGGCATCAACTTCCAGGCATGCACGCCACTCAGAACGAGTGGCTGAGCAGCAATCCACCGCCGGAGTCGGGGCTGGCATCGGAAAAGCCTTTAAGCGCATACAACTGGACCTTCCAGGATGGGCTGAGCCTTTGGCTCAGGAACAGGGTGAACTCCTGGATCTCTTCGCCAGCGGAGGTCACTTTCTGTCGCCAGTCATAGACCGCGCCCACCGAGGTCGCAGGCGCAAGCCGGGTAACCAAGCCGAGCGAGGCAAAGATCGGATCGCGGAAGTCAGTGTCCGAGGGGTCGCCGAACTTCTTCCAGCCCAGCGTGGCAAAGCCGCTGATTGCGCCGAAGGCCTGCGCAAAGTCGATCTGCGCGGAGTAATCGGTCTTGCCGGTACCGAGACAGCTGTCTTCATCGGCCGTCGGCAGCTTTATCTTGCCGACCAGATCCACCATCAGCCCATCGCCGCGACTGCCGTCCAACAGCGCGAAACCCACGCTGGCCACAGTGTCGCCCAGGCCGCTTTCAACGCTGCCGCAGTCCCCTGCCAATGGTTCGCCTTCCGGCCCCACCGCAGGATTGGTGATGCGCAGGTACGGGATGGTCAACTTGTAGATCATGCGACCCGCTTCATACTTGGCGAGCACCGGGGCATACCAGGTCTCGCTGGTGGTCGGGGTCCCATATTTCCCCCGCGAGTAATCGAGCCCTGTCGAAACCGTGAACTCCTCGGCCAGGGCTGGCACCGCCAGGAACACCAACAGGCCCGGCAGGATCAGGCGAGCGGTTCGCATGTTTACCTCGTGGCTATCCAGATATCGACGTTCGTCTCTCGATCATTGCCCGTCCTGACGGAACCGTCATGGGGCCCGGTTGCCCCTGCTCCCCGGTCAGACAAGTGCGGCGACAACCCGTCTTGCTTAGCTTAGCCGGCTATCCGCTCTCTGCATGGGCATATGCCGGCCGCCAACGGCGATCCAACTCGGCCTTTAGTTGGGGCCGGACCGGTCCAGCCTCTCGATCCGTTCAACATTGTCTGGTCGATCGACCCGTTCGGGCCTGTCCACCCGCTCTGCGCGCTCAACCCGTTCCGGTTGATCCACGCGGTCCAGCTGCTCGATTCGCTCGACTCGCTCGATCCGCTCTACCCGCACACCGTTCTCGAAAATCTCGATCCGCTCCCGGGTTTCCAGACGGCCACCGGAATCCCGTATCTCGATCCGCTCGCGACGCTCCAGGTCACCGGAAGGCGATTCCACTCGCCGCTCGATGCGCTCCCGAGTCTCGCCATCGTCACTCCGCTCAACTCTCTCTCGCGTCTCGCCATCGTCGCTACGCTCGCGTGACTCATGGCCGTCCCGATCGGAGCCTTTACTCTCGTGCTGCTCGGTTTCTGTCGTGGACGAGCCATGCTGGCCGGAACCCTTCTGGGCTGAGGTGGCGGGCTGCTCTCGGGTGAATTCGATGCGCGCGGCCCGGATATCCCGCCCCTCGCCGAACACGCCAGTCACCCGAATACGCTGGTCGGCCGCCAGGTCGGCGGCCTGCCCGCCGGAATAAGAGGTACCGCGGTCCACATAGGCCGTGAATCCGCCGAACTCAATGCGATTGCCCTGCTGCCCGCGCACCAATCCTTCCACCAGCGCATTACGCACCCGTCCGGCGAAGGGCATGCCCGGATCGCTACGCGTCTGGACAACATTCAGCTGGCTGCCACTCCAGCTCCCGCGCACCAGGACCTCGCTGCTGGGCGCCAGTGGCTTGCTCAGGACCAGTCCTTGAAGGTCGCCGGCTCGCTCGACAGCGCCAATGGCGCTGACCTGCGCCAGGTTCGGTGCCCGGTCGATCCGGCTGGCAACCACTTCGCCTTGGGCATTGCGCAAGCCACTCACACGCACCGGCTCGCCGATGCGCAACCCTTGCGCCACGTGCGCGCCCGGAGCAAGGTGAACGAACTGTCCCATCACTCGCAGCGAGGCGGAACCCGCCGCCACATCGGTAACCGGGCCTTCATAGGCATGCAGGATGGCAATGCTGCGCGCCTGCAGTCCTCGCGGCGACGTGCCGGCCTCCACCGCCACGACTTGGCCGATAGCCAGCCGGTTGCTGCTGGCGGGTACGCCGTTCTCACTAAGTGCAACCTTGTTGTCGAAGTGCACTTCCACGCCATTGACGCAGATGGAAGCAAAGCCGGTGATGGTGCCCACAATACCCGTACCACCCATTCCACCTTCATCGGCCGGCGCACCGGTACCGCCTACGCCACCGTTTTCGGCTGATACGCCGGTACCACCGACGCCCCCCTTATCGGCTGGCGCGCCAGTACCGCCGATACCGCCGATACCGCCGGTGGCCACGGCGCCGGTCCCGCCCATGCCGCCCGGCTCAAGACAAACGGGAGCCGCACTCAGCACTGGCGATGCAAGCAGCGGGCCGCAGATAAAGGCGAAGGCACACAGGAGGCGCGAGGCAGTGCTCATGACGAACTGGCCTTGGTTGAGGTGGTAACTGCTGGCGGGCTGGGCTCAGTGTAGAAATAAAGGCCGATGGTGATGCGCTGTCTGGAGTTGGGGGGCGGAACGTCCCGTTCCTCCAGCTCAGCTGCCAGCAGGTTGAGGCCATTCAGTACCTGCATGCCTTCGACCTCCACGGCTTCACGCAGATGGGAAACCGCCCAGGCTGACAGGCTGTCGTAGTGGACACTACGTTCGAAGAAAGGCTCCCCGGTTTCGGTCAGGTTGTGCACGGCGGCGCAGGCATGATCGTGGAGGTTGTGCCGAAAATAGGCGGCTTTTTCGTCAAATCCCTTTTGCGGAACGAACGCCATCGTCTCCAGGTGGACGCAGTCCTGGTCGTCTATTCGCACTACGCCCAGACGCAGCCACTCGTCCAACACGACGCGCGCACGGATATCCTTGCTGATCTGAGCTACCAGCGCTTCGAAGGAACACTCGCCACCCATGCTGGCCAGGCGAGCCAAAGGCAGCGGCCGGCCAGGTTGCGAGCAGAATGGCGAGTGGTTCAACCAGACACTGACCAAATGAGCGCCAAACGAAACGATCTCGGGCAGAGCAGCGTCCTCGCCGACCGTCTTGGCCCGCAAGCGTCTGACATCCTTGCGGTGCACCCCCGTCAGCAGGCTGATCCGGCTGTCGGTCGACGGCTTGTCGTCGAGGCGAAACTCGCGCTCGGCGACATCGACGAATATCTCCTTGAGCAGATCGGCAAAGCGGGTGTAGGTGACCCCCTTTTTGAGCATCAGCCTCACCACGGGGCGCATGACGTGCTGCAGCGCCGACAGTAGAGCGGGAGACAAAAAGGGCAACTGCATCAAGGCATTCCTTCAAGAACTGTTGCTAGCTTAAGGCGCCCCTGGGCGGTCAGACCAGCTTTTCGCCCGAAACGCTCGGCAACCCTGAACCCTGGGCCGATCGCGCTCAGTTTTTTGTCACTCATCGCCTTAGACCTAAGAGCACCACGTCTTTTTTCACGGTTCTCAGGATTTCCAAGAAGAACCGAATTTCCCGTTTCCTGACCAGGTGTTTGCCGCAAAAGTCTGGACAATGTGCCCAGACACCCCGCGCACCCTTTCGCGGTTCGGACCCTGCGACACGATGTGCAGAAAGAGTCGCAAACCCCATAACTCTTAAGGGCTTGCGACTCATTACTGATACGTCCCTCAAGCTCCCGGGACGCTCTCTATCGGTTCACCTGCGTGTCCATTACGGAACCCGCTGGCCTAGGGCCGCACCTCAACCACGTCGATATCCGGGGCGTCAGGAGCGTCAGCGGCGTCCGGCGCATCCGGCGCATCCGGTGCATCCGGTGCGTCAGGCGCGTCCGGTGCATCAGGAGCGTCGACCACGCCCTTCGCAGCATCTCTGGCTGCATCTGCAGCCGCTCGGGCCGCATCTCGAGCCGCATCCGCCTCATCTTTGGCAGCATCCCTGGCCGCATCGGCAGCAGCCCTGGCGGCATCTCTGGCTGCATCTGCGTTCGGATCGCCAGCCGCCTTGGCTGCGTCTCGGGCGGCATCCGCCTCAGCCCTGGCAGCATCCCTGGCTGCATCGGCCGCAGTTCTGGCAGCATCTCGGGCGGCATCTGCATCAGCTCTGGCAGCGTCCCGGGCTGCATCTGCATCATCCCTGGCCGCATCTCGGGCATCATTGTCAGCGTCGTTGTCACGCGCATTGCCTGGGCCTCTGTTCCCAGCCATACCATCATGGTCAGCGTCGCCGCGTCCCGGGCCTCCATGGCCATCACCATGGCCGTCACCATGGCCGTCACCACCGCGACCACCGCC
Organism: Pseudomonas sp.; assembly: GCA_041621735.1. Lineage (GTDB taxonomy): Bacteria > Pseudomonadota > Gammaproteobacteria > Pseudomonadales > Pseudomonadaceae > Aquipseudomonas. Next base: position 1,560 of record JBFKAF010000074.1, on the reverse strand, counting down.
GCCGTCACCGCGACCGCCATGGCCATCACCACCGTGACCGCCTCCGTCACCACCGCGACCACCGTGACCACCGCCGCCGTCACCACCGCGCCCACCACCATCACCATCACCACCGCGACCACCGCCGTCACCACCGTGACCACCTCCACCTCCACCACTGCCGCTGCCACCTCCCCCGCTGCCGCCATCTTTGGCATACACGCTGGAGTAGCTACCAACGTAATCGGGTATCAGGACCGTTGAGGCCGACAGGACTCCGCCAATTGCCAGAGCCAACAAACATTTCTTGAGTAGCATGATGCACCTCCGCTTAGCGTTGCCTGGTTACTTCCGTGTCGAACGCAGTAACCAGAAAGTTTCCCGCCGCCCATTGGGGCGGCCAGCCAACTAGCGCGGTCATCTATCTGCAGCAAAAGTGCAACTGCGGTTTCCGCACGATCCTTCGGAGCCAGTTAGCATCGCTACGTGGGAAATTTTCCCACACAACGAGATTAGACCTATCAGCCCGAGTGTCAACGACCGAATATCAGGATTCGCTGCGCATGAGATCACTTAAACCCGGGACCCAGGGCGTTGCGTGAGCATCTGATGCAGAGCTGGGTTGGCTAAAGCGATCCAGCGATGGAGGAAGGAATACCGGTTCAATATGCTGGATGGGGAACTCGGCAGCAGGTGTGCGGAAATCCCCGAGCTCAGAGCGGCAACTTAGCCGCCGATAATTTTCATCACCGTCACGCCGCCCGAGAAGGCGATCTCCTGCTTGTCACCAAGCGCCTTGACCAGCAACCCCTGCAACGCCGGCAACGCCTCATGGCGCGGCTTGTCGAGCAGGTCGCCAACGTAATGGCGATTGCTCGACGACAGGCAACCGTGCAGCCAACCGGTCGAAGACAGACGCAAGCGTGAACAGGTACGGCAGAACGGTACGCTTTCGTTGGCGATGACCCCGAAGAAGCCCACTTCCGGGATCTGATAGCGCAGCGCCGTAGCATCCAATGGCGCCTCGGCTTGGGTAAATGCATGCCGCTCAGCGATCATCGTCAGCAGCTCGGGCATACCTACAAATTGCTGGACGAAACTGTTGCCAGGCCGCGCCAGATGCCCCATGCGCATCAACTCGATGAAACGCAACTCAAAACCGCGCTCCAGGCAATACTCAAGTAGTGGCAAGACCTGGTCGAGGTTCTGTCCACGCAACGGCACCATATTGACCTTGATCGATATACCCGCCGCGCGCGCCTCTTCCATACCCGCCAGCACTGTCGCCAGATCGCCACCGCGGGCAATCGTGCGGAACGCATCGGCATTGAGCGTATCCAGGGATACGTTCAGGCGGCGGATACCGCTTTCCAGCAGCAACGGCAGTTTGCGCGCGAGCAACTGGCCATTGGTGGTAAGGCTGATGTCGGCCAAACCCAACCGACTGACGCCACGCAACAGCATCTCCAGCTTCGGGCTGACCAAGGGCTCGCCGCCGGTGATACGCAGACGTTCGATACCCGCCGCTTCGATCAGGTAGGCCACGCCGCGCACCATGGCCTCGGCCGACAGCTCGTCCTG
>JBFKAF010000073.1:0-9777 GCA_041621735.1 Pseudomonas sp. | reverse complement strand
CTGTTGGCGCAAGGTGGTGGTGCAATCGTCAACACTGCGTCGGTCGCTGGTCTTGGTGCGGCGCCGAAGATGAGCATTTACGCAGCGTCCAAGCATGCGGTCATCGGCCTCACCAAATCTGCCGCTATCGAATACGCGAAGAAGAAAATCCGCGTCAATGCGGTGTGCCCGGCGGTGATCGACACCGCCATGTTCCGCCGTGCCTATGAGTCCGACCCGAAGAAGGGCGAGTTCGCCGCGGCCATGCACCCGGTCGGGCGCATCGGCAAGGTCGAGGAGATCGCCACCGCGGTGCTCTACCTGTGCTGCGACAACGCGGCGTTCACCACCGGCCATGCGCTGGCGGTCGACGGTGGCGCCACGGCGATCTGATCGCTCAGGCTGGAAGACTGAAAGGCGCCCAAGGGCGCCTTTCTTGTGTGTGTGGTGAGGTCACAGTGCTCAGCTCGGCGCCTTGCCCCAGTTGAGAATGGCCAGGGTCAGCAGCCCGGCGACTATGCCCCAGAAGGCCGAGCCGACCGAGAACAGGCTCATGCCGGAGGCCGTCACCAGGAAGGTGATCAACGCGGCATCGCGCTCCTTGGCTACGCTCATGGCCTGGGTCAGGCCGCCGATGATCGAGGCGAACAGCGCCAGGGCGGCGATCGACAGGATCAGCGCCTTGGGCAGGGCGGCGAACAGCGCCGCGAGGGTGGCGCCGAAAATCCCGGCGATGCCATAGAACACTCCGCACCAGATCGCCGCGGTGTAGCGCTTGCGCGGGTCTTCATGGGCTTCCGGGCCGGCGCAGATCGCCGCGCTGATGGCGGCCATGTGGATGCCGTGAGAACCGAAGGGCGCCAGCAGTATCGAGCTCAGGCCGGTGATGTTGAGCAGCGGTGAGGCGGGCACGTCATACCCATTGGCCCGCAGCACCGCCATGCCGGGCAGGTTCTGCGAGGCCATGGCGACGATGAACAGCGGAATACCGATGCTGATCGCCGCAGCCAGCGAGAAGCTCGGGGTGGTCCACTCGGGCGTGGCCAGCTGCAACTCGAAGTCCGAGAAGTCCAACAAGCCAAATAGTCCGGCCAGCAACGTGCCCACCAGCAGCGCGGCGAGTACGGCATAGCGCGGTAGCAGACGCTTGCCGAGCAGGTAGGCGAGCAGCATGGCGACCACCAGCGTGGGTTGCTGTTCGGCCGCTCCGCAGATTTCCAGGCCGATCTTGAACAGCACGCCGGCCAGCAGGGCCGCGGCGATGGAGCCGGGAATCCGCTGCATGATGCGGTCGAAGCTGCCGGTCAGGCCGACCAGCACAATCAGGCCGGAACAGAGGATATAGGCGCCAATCGCCTCACCGTAGGGCACGCCGGGCAGGCTGCTGATCAGCAACGCCGCGCCAGGGGTCGACCAGGCGATCATCACCGGTGCGCGGTAGCGCAGTGACAGGCCGATGCAGCAGACGGCCATGCCGATCGACAACGCCCAAATCCACGAGGAAATCTGCCCGCTGGAGAGGCCGGCGGCCTGGCCGGCCTGGAAAATCAGCACCAGCGAGCTGGTATAACCGGTGAGCATGGCGATAAAGCCGGCGACCACCGCCGAGGTCGAGGTGTCGGCCAGCGGGCGCAAGCGCGCCTGGGTTGCTTCTGACATCAGAGGACTCCTTTGACGTCAGCCATGATCGGGTACAGCGAGGCGACCAGCAACAGGGCCATGCCGATATTGAAACCGCGCAGCACCTGTGGCTTGTCCAGCCAGTTGCGCAGCAGGCTGCCGGCCAGGGTCCAGACACTCATGGTCGGGCAGTTGACCAGGGCGAACAGGCCGGCGATGCACAGCACGTTGACCACGAAATCGTCCTGCGGGGTGTAGGTGGTAATGGCGCCGATGGCCATGATCCAGGCTTTGGGATTGACCCACTGGAAGGCCGCAGCCTGGAGAAAGCTGAAGGGCTTGCCGCGCTCACCCTCACGGCTATCCGGTGCGCCCGCCTGGGCGATCTTCCAGGCCAGATACAGCAGGTACGCGGCGCCTACGTAGCGCAGCAGGCTATAGAGCAGCGGCACCTGTTCGAACAGCTGGCCGAGACCCAAGCCGACCGCGAGCACCAGTAACATGAGGCCCAGGCTGATGCCGAGCATGTGCGGCAGGGTACGCCGCAGACCGAAGTTCGCCCCGGAGGCGAGCAGCATCATATTGTTCGGCCCCGGGGTGACCGAGGTGACGAAGGCGAAGACGATAAAGGCGATCAGCAGTTCAGCAGTCATGGTGGGCACTCGGTGGCAATGCCAGCAGCCTAAGGGCAGGCACCGAGCGCGTCGCGGTACAGCGGGGCGGGTAAAGGGCGATACAGTCGCGGCCGAGCGCCTTGTCGGCGGGTCAGCTGTCGCCCAGGCCCGTTGGGCGGCTGCTGCCCAGTGCCTGGTTGACTTGCAACCAGCCGTTGACAGCCGCTTCCCCCGCGTCGGCGAAGGCGCGTTGCAGCAGTTTGGCCTGCTCGCGGCGCAGGGCCAGCTCGAGCTTGGCGCCTTCGTCGGTAAAGCCGAGCACGCGCTTACGTTTGTCGTCCTCGGCGGTCAGGCTGGTGACCAGGTGCATTTCCAACAGTTGGCGCAACGGGATGTTCAGCGCCTGCTTGCTCACCCCCAGGTAGCCGAGCAGCTCTTTCATGCTCAACCCCGGATAGCGGGCGATGAAGAACAGAATGCGGTGATGCACACGCGACAGGCCGCGCCGGGCGAGCATTTCGTCGGCCTTGGCGGTGAATGCCTGATAGCCGAAGAAGAAGGCCTCCATGGCGGACTGCTGAATGGCTGGATTTTTAAGGTCAAGCATATTGACGTATCTATCCGGGTCGTCGTAGTTTCAGTCAAGCAGTTTGACCCAATTTCCATGCATTAGCACCCCGGTACCTCCATGGCCTTCTCCGAACGCGTTGCCCGCCTGAAAAGCTCTTTGATTCGTGAAATCCTCGCTGCAGCCCAGCGTCCGGAAGTCATGTCGTTCGCCGGTGGCTTGCCCGCCGAACCGATGCTGCCCAAGGTCGAGTGGGCGGACATGCCGGCGAGCATGGGCCAGTACGGCATGAGCGAGGGCGAGCCGGCGTTGCGTGAGGCGATTGCCGCCGAGGCGCGCGCCCTGGGCGTGCCCTGCGAGGCCAGCCAGGTGCTGATCGTCAGCGGTTCGCAGCAGACCCTGGACCTGGCCAGCAAGTTGTTTATCGATCCGGGCACCGAAGTGCTGCTCGAGGCGCCAACTTATCTGGCCGCGCTGCAAGCCTTCCAGCTGTTCGGCGCCGATTGCATCAGCGTGCCCCAGGAGGCTGACGGCCCGCAGATCGATGCTCTGCGCCAGCGCCTGGAAATGCACAAACCGGCGTTTGCCTACCTGATTCCAACCTTCCAGAATCCCTCGGCGGTACGCTACAGCGAGGCCAAACGCGACGCGGTGGCGGCGTTGCTGGATGAATTCGGCGTGACCCTGATCGAGGACGAGCCCTACCGTGATCTGGTGTTCGATGCGGGCAGCGCCACGCCTATCGTCAGTCGCCTGCAAAAGGCCAGTTGGATCTACACCGGCACAGTCTCCAAGACCCTGTTGCCGGGCCTGCGTGTCGGCTACCTGATCGCCACTGCGGATTTGTTTCCCTACCTGCTCCGCCTCAAACAGTCGGCGGATCTGCACACCAATCGCGTTGGCCAGTGGCAGGCCCTGCAGTGGCTGGGCAGTGAGCACTATCGCCAGCACTTGGCCGAGCTACGCGAGTTCTACCGGATGCGCCGCGATGCGATGCAGGCGGCGCTACAGGAGCACTTCTTCGATCTGGCCGACTGGGACGTTCCCCAGGGCGGGCTGTTCTTCTGGCTGACGCTCAAGCGGCCGCTGGATACCCGCAGCTTGCTGGCGCCGGCGCTGGCGCAGAACGTCGCGTTCATGCCCGGTGAGCCTTTCTTTATCGACCCGGACCAGCATCCCGGCCATCTGCGCCTGAATTTCAGCCATGTGGCCCCGGAGCGTTTGGGCGAAGGTCTGAAGCGTCTGGCGGGGGTCATCAGAGCGGCGCAGTCCAGCGCGGCGGCCTGAGGGTAGGTGGGGCGTCCAGTCAGATGTCAGGTCTGTGCGCGGCTGCATTCGCGCCTCAGCATCTAAGGGAGAGTGACTATGTTTAAGGTTTACGGCGATACCCGTTCGGGCAACTGCTACAAGGTCAAGCTGCTGCTGAACTTGCTCGACATCGCTTATGAGTGGCTGCCAATGGACATCCTCAGAGGCGATACCCAGAGCGCAGCGTTCCTGGCGAAGAACCCCAACGGCAAGATCCCGGTGCTGGAACTGGAAGACGGCACCTGCCTGTGGGAGTCCAACGCGATTCTCAATTTTCTGGCCGACGGCAGCGCGTTCTTACCGAGTGAACCGCGCCTGCGTACTCAGGTGTTGCAGTGGCAGTTCTTCGAGCAATACAGCCATGAACCTTATGTCGCGGTGGCGCGGTTTATTCAACTGTACCTGGGGATGCCTGAGGCGCGCCTGAATGAATATCGGGTATGCCATGTGCGTGGCCATAAGGCGCTGAAGGTGATGGAGCAGCAGTTGCAGCGCACCGCCTATCTGGTCGGCGAGCAGTATTCGATTGCCGATATTGCCTTGTACGCCTACACCCATGTCGCCGATCAGGGCGGTTTTGATCTCGCCGACTACCCGGCGATTCGCGCCTGGATGGAGCGTGTGGCCAGCCACCCGCGGCATGTCGGCATGCTCGACTAAGCCCGGTCATCCGCCAGCCTCACTGGCCACCGACAAAAGCTGACCAAGGCACCGTTTATCCGAACGCCTCATGCCGAAGTAACAAGGCGCTCAGTGACCTGTCTAATCAACGGGGTCAGGGGGATTGAGAGGATGACACCATGAAATCGGCACACGCTACGACGGGCCTTGGCGGCCTGTTGTTGGTACTCACGGCTGCCATTGCCGGGCAGGCAGTCAGCGCGCCGTTCCCATCGGCTGAACAGGAGTCAGCATTGATGCTGGCGGAGGGTGGCAGTAGCTACTTGTTGGACTATCGCATGCAGCGTGAAGACCGCTATCAGAACCGTGGGGACGAAAGTCAGGGGTTCGCCCGGATGCTCGAGCGTAAACCTACGGCGGCAGGCCCACAGTTCCAGATTGAGAGTGATCGTTCACAGATGCAGTCCGAGCAGTCATACAAATCCCCAATTCAGCGGGACAGGGTTGAGTTCGGCTTGCATTGATTACAGCGGTTTGCCGCTCCGGGTCAGCGCATGACTTTTCGCCCGGAGGCACGCGAAAGTGAGACGAGGCTTATCTTGCACCAGGCATGAAGCTCTACTTCACACAGACGGGTCACTCGATCCAGCCAAGCGGCGCCGCAGTCATACCTCGTTCAGCGTTTGCTGAACGATCTACACGTTTTCTGACTTTAGGCGGAAATGCTGACTGCTTTCCAGTAGTTGGCATCCGCCTTCGTCGGTCCCATGTGCCACATGAGTTGATAGCCCGCGCAGCATGGTTGGCGCGCCACGCCAGCGTTGCCAGCAGCGACTGGCAAGCATCAGGCTGCTGAGAACGACCTGAGCCAGGCAAATAAACCTAGCGGCCGTCGAGAAACTACCTGCTAGAGGGGTCGCTATGCTTAAGGCAGACAGCAGCCGCTTGCAGAGCGCGTGCAGCCTTGCCTGCCAATCTGTCTGGCTGACCAAGGGGCTCCTGCGAAGTGTTTCAGCTACCGCTCGCTTAGATTCTGGCAAGGTGCTGACGGGCATACCCACTGGGCGCTGCGTCGACGTTATAGCGGCGGGGCGCAAGCCTTTGCCCACGGCGTTCATGTTGGCTGTTTTGGGGCGAGCGCTGGTTTCGTTACGGGTCATATTCTGCGTAGGGGCGGGGTGCTCAGCCGGTATCCCAGCTGGTGCTATGAGGCTGCCGGCAACCGTTGGTCGAAAAGCTGGTTAATGCAAGGCGCTTGACGACCTATTCGTGGGATGACTGGAACAAGGCTTAATCTCAGGTGTGTAAGGCTCTAAAGCGCCTGTTGAGGGCGCTCGCAAGCAAGCAAGAGAGGCCCGCCGGGCATGTTGGGCAAGGTTCAAGCCTTGTTGTCGCTAGCGGCTGCTAGAAGATGTCAGCCGTGGAGCGCTTGATAGACGGTTTGCAATAACGTTAGCTTGACTTGACAGCCGCCCAGGCGCGTTGAAATGAAGTGAGTCGCGCAACGGGAGGCGGCTTGCTGGAGGATGTCGCCTGTAGCGAATAGGGCAGGCCCGTGCCACCGCAATTGAATGATCGGCCAGGTTAAACGCGGTCATGGCCGCACTCGAGGAAATCTATACGTGTTACTCCGGCGAGCCGTTAAGTCCAAATACTCGAGCGCTTTGTGGCGCATGGTCGCAGTGACGACTATCAGCGGCAGCTTGCTGTGCAGCATGCCCAAAGTCGAGGCCAAGGCTAACTGGAGTTTCGAGCTTATCCTGCGCAAGGCGGAAAAGCGCTATGGACGCCTGACTCCTGCCAAGAAGCGTCTGGTTTCTTGGAATGAGCTGATCGAAAGAGGTCGATTTCTGCCGGAAGTAGAAAAGTTGAAAGTGGTGAACCAGTTTTTCAACAACCAGATACGTTTCAGCGAGGACATCGCCATCTGGAAGCAGAACGACTATTGGGCGACACCCATCGAGACCCTGGTTAAAGGAGGGGGGGACTGCGAGGACTTCTCAATGGCCAAGTACTTTACCTTGCGTCAGATGGGGGTGCCGGAGGAAAAACTGCGGATAACCTACGCCAAAGTGGTAAGGCCCGATCAGGCGCACATGGTCTTGAGTTACTACCCAACGCCGACTGCCGATCCACTGCTTCTGGATAATCTGGTCGATGACATTCGACCCGCTGCAGAGCGGGCGGACCTGCTGCTGCTTTATGCCTTCGATAGCCAAGCACTCTACTCTGTTCAGGCAGAAGGCCTTAAGCGTGTCGGCACTGTCGCGCGCCTGCCTTGCTGGCAGACGCTGCAGGCCAAAATGCGCGAAGAAGGCTTTATCGTGGGACAAGGTTAAGGCACACACTAGCAGTGCCGGCTAGACCCATCCACTCTGAATCAATCGCCATTGGCCGGCGCGCATAGATTGTATGACGCGCCAGTTCGAGCGTGCCCGCTATTGCGGCAGAAAGCGCTCATGCAGGTAGGCGCTGATGGCCTTGGACTCGTACAGCCAGGTGCTCTGACCGTCTTCCTCGATGCGCAGGCACGGCACTTGGATCTTGCCGCCTTGCTCGAGCAGCGTCTGCCGGTCCTGCTCATTGTTCTTCGCGTCACGCAGGGTTACCGGCACGTTCAGCTTATGCAGGGTTCGGCGGGTTTTCACGCAGAACGGGCAGGCATGAAACTGAAACAACGACAGCCCCGCAGCGGATCGTTCGACCGCAGCCTGGGCTTCAGGTGTGCGTTGCATCTTGCGGGGACGGGTGATGAAGTCAATGAAGACGATCAGCTGGCCTAGGCCGATTCTGAGTGCTTTGATAATCATCGCGAAGAGCGCCTCGGTTGGAAATTCTGGGCGCGCAGCTTACCCGAGTTTGCTGGTTCTGGCCTGGGCTAAGGCTGAACGGTAGCTGCAATCCCGCCAAATTGGGCCGGCTTTAGGCATACTTCACGGGTTTGTTTCACCCCGGTCTGTCGCTGCGGATGGATCATCAACTGACTCGAGTACTGAATGCGCCCCGAAGATCTGCAACTACTGGTGACACGCGAAATGCCCTTCGGCAAATACAAGGGGCGTTTGATCGCCGATCTACCCGGGCGTTATCTCAATTGGTTCGCGCGCGAGGGCTTCCCGTCCGGCGAGATCGGTCGCTTGCTGGCATTGATGCAGGAGATTGATCACAACGGCCTATCGCCCTTGCTGGATCCGCTACGAGCTTCGTCGGCGCGCTAAGTCGGGCGCTTGGAGGAGGGCAAGAGTCGGGTCGTGGTGCCGATTCAGTCGCCCGCCAGGCCCGCGAAGACATTTCCCAGGTGCTCATCGGCCTGCTTTCGTGCGGATTGTTTAACCCTGTTCGTCGTGATGACGCGGGCTATGTGCTAGCGCTCAAGGACAACATGACCGCGCTGGTCAGCGACAAGCAGGCCGGCGGCTGGCTCTCGCGCTCGATCAAGAGTTTCCTTATCGACCGACTTTTGCGTGCCGCTTAAAAACCGGCCTGGGCCGGTTTTCTCATCCGGCTCCGATCAGTTGTTGATCAGGCTGAGGAACTCGCTGCGGGTCGCGGCATTTTCGCGGAACTCGCCGAGCATCACCGAGGTGACCATCGAGGAGTTCTGCTTCTCCACGCCACGCATCATCATGCACATATGCTGGGCTTCGATGACCACCGCCACACCAAGCGCGCCGGTGACCTCGTGCACGGCTTCGGCGATCTGGCGGCTGAGATTTTCCTGGATCTGCAAGCGGCGAGCGTACATGTCGACGATCCGCGCCACCTTGGACAGGCCTAGCACCTTGCCGTTGGGAATATAGGCGACATGAGCCTTACCGATGAACGGCAGCAGGTGATGCTCGCATAGCGAGTACAGCTCGATGTGTTTGACCAGCACCATTTCGCTGTTATCGGAGCTGAACAGCGCGCCGTTGGTAACGTCTTCCAGGGTCTGCTGATAGCCGCGGCAAAGATACTGCATGGCTTTCGCAGCACGCTTGGGCGTATCGAGCAGGCCTTCGCGGGAGGCGTCCTCGCCTATTTGGCCGAGAATCGCGGTGTAATTCTGTTCCAGGGACATGGATCTACCTGTGAGGACTATCGGAATGCACAGGAGCGCAGGGTAGGGCGCAGTTGCCAGCCTGGCAAGAGGACCGTACGCCTGTTGTCGCGAATTTTCTGCGCATGTCGCTGGGTTGATAGTCCAGCCTTTTGCCCGACCCGCCAGCGGCAGGTACTGGTCGAACAGTGCGATTGCCTAGAAAGACAGTTGTTTACTTCGGGCGGGCCACTGGAGCAACAAGGTGCGTGCACTGTGTTTGCCCGCCTGATTATTCGTCGCGCCCGTCCATCATGGTGCGCTTGAGCAGCACATAAATTGCGCCGGTACCGCCGTGCTTGGCCAGGCATGAGGTAAAACCGAGGACCATGGGGTGCTGGCGCAGCCAGGTGTTGACGTGGCTCTTGATCATGGGTTTTCGGCCATCCATGCGCACGGCTTTGCCGTGGGTGATGCGTGCGCAACGAACTTCGAGTTTGTTGGCTTCGGCCAGGAAATCCCACAGTGTGTCACGGGCCTTTTCCACACTCATACCGTGCAGGTCGAGACTGCCTTCGAAGGCGATCTGGCCGAGTTTGAGCTTACGCATCTGGCCTTCTTGCACGCCGTTGGCGGCCCAGTGCAGAACATCCTCGGGTCCAACGTCAATCACGTACTGGTCAGAGAGGCCATCGACCTTGGTCGATTCCACGCGCAGCGAAGCAGCCTGGCGCAGGGTGGCCAGCTGTTTGCGGTCACTTTTCGGTTTGCCGGTGTCTGCGCGGTCGTGCTTGATCGGCTTGACGCCGCGCAGCTCAGCTTTGAATAGGGATAAATCGTCGTCTTGCATCTGGGCCTCCGCGAAGGCCGCTAGTGTAACCAAGGTGATGGGTTTCGTGCTGCTTTGACTAGGACCATTACCTGCGTTCTGCGTCTAATTTGGGGCCATTTCTCGCGGCAACGCGGCTCGCAATGAAACGGCAACAGACCCTCGGGGAGGCTTCAATCGCGTTTTTTCATCAGGTGCGGTGCCATGTTCAGATCGTTGG
>JBFKAF010000072.1:0-9847 GCA_041621735.1 Pseudomonas sp. | reverse complement strand
GGGGAGTCGGGTACCGGCAAAGAGGTTGTTGCGCGTAATCTGCACTATCACTCCAAGCGTCGCGACGGGCCCTTCGTGCCGGTTAACTGTGGCGCGATTCCGGCTGAGTTGCTGGAAAGCGAGTTGTTCGGCCACGAGAAGGGCGCGTTCACCGGTGCGATCACCACTCGCGCCGGACGCTTCGAGCTGGCTAACGGCGGCACCTTGTTCCTCGACGAGATCGGCGACATGCCGCTGCCGATGCAGGTCAAGCTGCTGCGGGTATTGCAGGAGCGCACCTTTGAGCGGGTCGGCAGCAACAAAACCCAGAATGCCGACGTGCGCATCATCGCCGCGACCCACAAGAACCTGGAGCAGATGATCGAGGAAGGTAGCTTCCGCGAAGATCTGTATTACCGCTTGAATGTATTCCCCATCGAAATGGCCCCGCTGCGCGAGCGTATCGAGGATATTCCGTTGCTGCTCAACGAGCTGATCGCGCGGATGGAGTACGAGAAACGTGGTTCGATCCGCTTCAACTCGGCGGCAATCATGTCGCTGTGCCGCCATGATTGGGCGGGTAATGTGCGTGAGCTGGCCAACTTGGCCGAGCGCATGGCAATCATGCATCCCTATGGGGTGATCGGTGTCGGTGAGCTGCCGAAGAAGTTCCGTCATGTGGACGATGAAGACGAGCATCTGGTGGCCAACTTCCGCGATGAGCTGGAAGAGCGTGCGGCCATCGTCGCCGGCTTACCGGGTCTGGACACGCCGGCCATGTTGCCGTCTGAGGGCCTGGATCTGAAAGACTATCTGGGCAATCTCGAGCGCGGCTTGATCCAGCAGGCGTTGGATGATGCCAGTGGAGTGGTGGCCCGCGCCGCAGAGCGTCTGCGTATTCGTCGCACCACGTTGGTCGAGAAGATGCGCAAATACGGCATGAGTCGCCGCGATGAGGACGGCCAGCCCGAGGTTTAACCCAGCGCTTGCGCGTCAGCGGGTTGGCAGCCATTGCCCCGATAAAGCCGAAGGTTTGACACAACCTTCGGCTTTGTTTTTTAAGTTATTGAAAATTATAGATAAAATTTTAGGCACGAGTATTGCTATCTCTTACGTAACTGACTGTCTTATGACGGCTCGCTGCGCGAGAGAGAACGATGAATCCTACCGCTCGAACTTCCCATTCCGCTGAACTGGCGCCTTCTGCGCCCATCGAACAGGCTAGCCGTGCGGGCCTGGAGCAGGCGTTCAGCCTGTTCAGCCAGATGTCGACCCAGCTCAACGAGTCCTACAGCATGCTGGAAGCCCGTGTGGCTGAGCTGAAGGGGCAGTTGGCTCTGGTCAGTGCTCAGCGCATGCAGGAGCTGGCGGAAAAAGAGCGTCTGGCGCACCGCCTGCAAAGCTTGCTGGATCTGCTGCCGGGCGGGGTGATCGTAATTGATGGCCAGGGCGTGGTGCGTGAAGGCAACCCGGTCGCGCGCAACCTGCTGGGCCAGCCGCTGGTCGGCATGCTCTGGCGTCAGGTGATCGCCCGCAGCTTCGCCCCGCGCGATGACGATGGCCATGAGGTCTCCTTGAAAGATGGCCGGCGTCTGGCGATTGCCACCCGTTCGCTGCATGGCGAGCCGGGTCAGTTGGTGCTGCTGACTGATCTGACAGAAACCCGGCGCCTGCAGGATCAGCTGTCGCGGCATGAGCGCCTATCCGCGTTGGGGCGCATGGTCGCCTCGTTGGCCCATCAAATTCGTACTCCACTGTCCGCCGCGTTGCTGTATGCCAGCCATCTGACCGAGCAGGAGCTGCCGCTCGAGCAGCAGCAGCGGTTTGCCGGGCGCCTGAAGGAGCGTCTGCATGAGCTGGAGCACCAGGTGCGCGACATGCTGATTTTTGCTCGCGGCGATCTGCCGTTGCCGGATCGGCTGAGGCCCCAGGCGTTGTTCGAGGCCTTGCGCAAAGCCGCCGAGCCCCATGTCTTGGGCGTGGCGGTGCGCTGGCAGTGCGACAGCGCCGGCGGCGAGCTGCTGTGCAACCGCGACACCCTGGTCGGTAGCGTGCTTAACCTGGTCGAGAATGCGATCCAGGCGGCTGGACGCGAGGTCTCCTTGAAGATTCATCTGTATCAGCGTGGCCACAGCCTGCGCTTGTGCATCAGCGATAACGGCCCGGGGATCGACAGCCTCACCTTGGCACGCTTGGGCGAACCCTTCTTTACCACCAAGACCACCGGCACCGGCCTCGGCCTGGCGGTGGTCAAGGCGGTGGCGCGCGCCCATCAGGGGGAGTTGCTGTTGCGCTCGCGGCCTGGTCGTGGCACTTGCGCATTATTGACTCTGCCGCTGATTCCCGCGGCGCAACCTTTGGTTAAGGAGTAATTGCCCATGGCTGCCAAAGTCCTGCTGGTCGAAGATGACCGCGCCCTGCGCGAAGCCCTGGCCGATACCCTGTCGCTGGCCGGGCATGACTATCGCGCGGTGGACTGTGCCGAGGCTGCACTACTGGCCTTGGAGCAAGAGTCGTTCGGCTTGGTGGTGAGCGACGTGAACATGCCGGGCATGGATGGTCACCAGTTGCTGGCGCTGATTCGTCAGCGTCAGCCGCAACTCCCGGTGTTGCTGATGACCGCCTACGGCGCGGTCGAGCGTGCGGTGGATGCCATGCGCCGGGGCGCAGCGGACTATCTGGTCAAGCCGTTCGAGCCGAAAGCCTTGTTGGCCTTGGTCGAGCGTCACGCGCTCGGGCGTTTGCTTGCCAGCGAACAGGATGGTCCGGTGGCATTGGAACCGGCCAGCCTGCAGTTGCTGGAGCTGGCCGCGCGGGTCGCGCAGAGCGACTCCACGGTACTGATCACCGGCGAGTCCGGCACCGGTAAGGAGGTGCTGGCGCGCTACATTCACCAGCAGTCGCCGCGTGCGGCCAAGCCTTTTATCGCCATCAACTGTGCGGCGATTCCCGACAACATGCTCGAGGCCACCCTGTTCGGTCATGAGAAGGGGGCCTTCACCGGCGCCATCGCCAGTGCACCGGGCAAGTTCGAGCTGGCCGAGGGCGGAACCATCTTGCTCGATGAGATTTCCGAGATGCCGCAGGGTTTGCAAGCCAAGCTGCTGCGCGTGTTGCAGGAGCGCGAAGTGGAGCGAGTGGGGGCGCGCAAGCCGATCGCCCTCAATATCCGCGTGCTGGCCACCAGTAACCGCGACCTGGCCGGCGAAGTCGCGGCGGGACGCTTCCGTGAAGATCTCTACTATCGGCTCTCGGTGTTTCCGCTGGCGTGGCGGCCGCTACGTGAGCGTCCGGCGGATATTCTGCCGCTGGCCGAGCGCCTGCTGGCCAAGCACGTCAAAAAAATGAATCACAGCCCCATTCGTCTGTCGCCACAGGCGCAGGCCAGCCTGGTCAGTCATGCCTGGCCGGGCAACGTGCGTGAACTGGACAATGCCATCCAGCGTGCGCTGATCTTGCAGCAGGGCGGCTTGATCCAGCCGCAGGATTTGTGCCTGACCGCCGCCATTGGTTTGGCACCCGTTGCAGCGCCGAAGTTGGCGGCGCTGGTGAGTCCTGTGCCGGTCGCGGAGGAGCTGCCGCAGGTCGAGGCGGGGGATCTGGGTGAGGATCTGCGTCGGCGCGAGTTTCAGGTGATTATCGACACCCTGCGCTCAGAGCGCGGCCGGCGCAAGGAAGCCGCCGAGCGCCTGGGCATCAGTCCGCGCACCCTGCGTTACAAGCTGGCGCAGATGCGCGATGCCGGTCTGGATGTGGAGGCCTATCTGTACGCCAGCTGAACACCGCGGTTCGGCGCTTTTCGTGTTGAGCCGCAGGTTGCTTTGCATCGCTCGAGTCGGCTGGGTTGGCCGCTCGGGCTTTTTGCTTTCTGTAGCAGAGGTTTGCATGTGTTAAGCGGTTAACTGGCACCCTTGTTGCAGATACCTCTGCATAGCGCCGCGAAGTGTCAAAAATACTGCGGCCAGTGGAGGAAGATCATGAGCCAGGGTGTTCAATTCAATCGCTTGATGTTGGAAATGCGGTCCATGCAAGCCGAGGCCATGGCGCGGCAGAAACCCGTCGCCAGTACGCCGGAGCCTGGCGCGCCGAATTTCTCGGACATGCTCGGGCAGGCGGTGAACAAGGTCAGCGAAACCCAGCAGACTTCCAACCAGTTGGCGACAGCCTTCGAAATGGGCCAGAGCGGTGTCGACCTGAGCGATGTGATGATCGCCTCGCAGAAGGCCAGCGTGTCCTTCCAGGCCATGACGCAGGTGCGCAATAAGCTGGTCCAGGCGTATCAAGACATCATGCAGATGCCGGTTTAAGGGTAGGTCTGAATCATGGCTGAAGCCGCTGCTGCAAACGCACTGGCCACCACTGGTGGTGCTGACTCGAAGAAGCCACTTCTCGGTCTGACGTTTCTAGAAAACCTCTCCGATATGTCGATGCTGCGACAGATTGGCCTGCTGGTGGGCCTGGCGGCCAGCGTGGCGATTGGTTTCGCCGTGGTGCTGTGGTCGCAGCAGCCGGATTATCGCCCGCTGTACGGCAGCCTAAACGGGATGGATGCCTCGCAGGTGATGGAAACTCTGGCGACCGCGGACATCGACTATACCGTCGAGCCCAACTCGGGGGCCTTGCTGGTCAAGGCCGAGGACATGGCGCGGGCGCGCATGCGCCTGGCCGCCGCCGGGGTGGCGCCGAGCGACAGTAATATCGGCTTCGAGATTCTCGATCAGGAGCAGGGGCTGGGGACCAGCCAGTTCATGGAGGCGACCCGCTACCGTCGTGGTCTGGAAGGGGAGCTGGCCCGCACGGTTTCGAGTCTCAACAACATCAAAGCCGCGCGCGTGCATCTGGCCATTCCGAAGGGCTCGGTGTTCGTGCGCGACGAGCGCAAGCCCAGCGCCTCGGTGCTGGTGGAGCTGTATGCGGGGCGCAGCCTCGAGCCGAGCCAGGTGATGGCCATTGTCAACCTGGTGGCCACCAGCGTGCCGGAGCTGGAGAAGGGCCAGGTCACCGTGGTCGACCAGAAAGGCAACCTGCTGTCCGACCAGCAGGAAATGTCCGCGCTGAGCATGGCCGGCAAGCAGTTCGATCACAGCCGCCGCCTGGAAAGCCTGTTCACCCAGCGCGTGCACAATATTCTGCAGCCGGTGCTGGGCTCGGGCCGTTACAAGGCCGAAGTCTCGGCGGATGTGGATTTCAGTGCGGTGGAGTCCACCTCGGAAATGTTCAACCCGGACCAGCCGGCGCTACGCAGCGAGCAACAGGTCAACGAGCAACGCAGCAGTGGCCTGTCGCCGCAAGGCGTGCCGGGTGCCCTGAGCAACCAGCCGCCCGGCCCGGCGACAGCGCCGCAACAAGCCGGTGCCGCGGGCGCAGCAGCCGGGGCTATCGCGCCCGGCCAGCCGTTGGTGGACGTCAATGGCCAGCAGGTCATGGACCCGGTGACCGGTCAGCCGATGTTGGCGCCGTTCCCAGCGGACAAACGTGAGCAAGCCACGCGCAACTTCGAGCTGGATCGCTCGATCAGCCATACCAAGCAACAGCAGGGGCGTTTGCGGCGTCTGTCGGTGGCGGTGGTGGTCGATGACCAACTCAAGCTCGACCCGGCCACCGGCGAAGGCACTCGGGTGCCCTGGAGCAGCGATGAACTGGCCCGTTTTACCCGTCTGGTGCAGGACTCGGTGGGCTTCGACGCCAGCCGTGGCGACAGCGTCAGCGTGATCAATACGCCGTTCTCCATCGAGCAGGGTGAGGAAATCGTCGAGATTCCGTTCTACACCCAGCCCTGGTTCTGGGACATCGTCAAGCAAGTGCTAGGTGTGCTGTTCATCCTGGTGTTGGTGTTCGGTGTGTTGCGTCCGGTGCTGAACAACATCACCAGTGCCGGCAAAGGCCGCGATCTGACGCGCGGTGGGCGTGGTGGCGATGTCGAACTGGGCGAGATGGGCGGGCTGGATGGCGAGTTGTCGGCCGATCGGGTCAGCCTCGGTGGTCCGCAAAGCATCCTCCTGCCTAGCCCGACTGAGGGGTATGATGCGCAGCTGAACGCAATCAAGAGCCTGGTGGCGGAAGACCCGGGTCGCGTGGCCCAGGTTGTGAAAGAGTGGATCAACGACGATGAGTGAAAATCGCACCCCAGCCAAGCTGAGTAAGGTCGACAAGGCCGCCATTCTCCTGCTCTCGCTTGGCGAGACCGATGCCGCGCAGGTGCTGCGTCACCTCGGTCCCAAGGAAGTGCAGCGGGTCGGCGTGGCCATGGCCGGTATGCGCAACGTGCACCGCGAGCAGGTCGAGGTGGTGATGGGCGAGTTCGTCGACATCGTCGGCGATCAGACCAGCGTAGGCGTGGGGGCCGATGGTTATATTCGCAAGATGCTGACCCAGGCGCTTGGCGAGGATAAAGCCGGCAACCTGATCGACCGCATCCTGCTCGGCGGCAGCACCAGCGGCCTGGACAGCCTGAAGTGGATGGAGCCGCGCGCCGTGGCCGACGTGATCCGCCACGAGCACCCGCAAATCCAGGCAATCGTGGTGGCCTACCTCGATCCCGATCAGGCCGGCGAAGTGCTGGCGCAGTTCGATCATAAGGTGCGCCTGGACATCGTCTTGCGTGTGTCGTCGTTGAACACCGTACAGCCGGCGGCGCTCAAGGAACTCAATCTGATTCTCGAGAAACAATTCTCCGGCAGCTCCAATACCACCCGCGCCAGTCTCGGCGGGATCAAGCGGGCTGCCGACATCATGAACTTCCTCGACAGCTCGACCGAGGGCCAGTTGATGGATTCGATCCGCGAAGTCGACGAAGACCTGTCCTCGCAGATCGAAGACCTGATGTTTGTCTTCGACAACCTCGCCGATGTCGACGACCGTGGCATTCAGGCGCTGTTGCGCGAAGTCTCCTCCGATGTGCTGGTGCTGGCGCTCAAGGGCGCGGACGAGGCGATCAAGGAAAAAGTCTTCAAGAACATGTCCAAGCGCGCCGCCGAACTGCTGCGTGATGATCTGGAAGCCAAGGGCCCGGTGCGGGTCAGCGACGTGGAAGCGGCGCAGAAGGAAATTCTCACCATTGCCCGCCGCATGGCCGAAGCCGGGGAAATCGTCCTGGGCGGCAAGGGCGGCGAAGAGATGGTTTAACCAGAGGTAGTCGCAGATGGCCCCCAAGGAAGCGCCTAGCGAGTTGATTCGCGCCAAGGACATCAACGTCATCGATCGCTGGTCGCTACCCAGCTTTGACGAGCACAGTGACGCGCCTGGAAGTGCCGCCGCGGCCGAGGCGGTCGACGCCGGGGCCGAGCCGGCACAGGCCGAAGTCGAGGAGGTCGCCCCGGAAGACGTCAAGCCCTTGACGTTGGATGAGCTGGAGGCGATCCGTCAGGATGCCTATAACGAAGGGTTCTCCACCGGCGAGAAGGACGGTTTTCGCGCCGGCCAACTGAAGGCCAAACAGGAAGCCGAGGTGGCTCTGGCAGAGCGGCTGAGTGGTTTGGAGCAGGTGATGAGCCAGCTGTTCGAGCCGATCGCCGAGCAGGATCAGGAACTCGAGGTGGCGTTGGTCAATCTGGTCAGCCGGATGACCCGTGAAGTGATCCAGCGTGAGCTGAATAGCGATTCCAGCCAGCTCCGGCAGATACTGCGCGAGGCCTTGAAGTTGCTACCCATGGGCGCCGACAACGTGCGTATCCACCTCAACCCACAAGACTTCGAACTGGTCAAGGCGCTGCGCGAGCGCCACGAAGAGAGCTGGCGCATCCTCGAGGACGATGCGCTGTTGCCGGGCGGCTGCCGGGTCGAGAGCGAGCACAGCCTGATCGATGCGAGTGTCGAAACCCGTCTTGCGCAGGCGCTCAATCAGCTGTTCGAGCAGCAGCGCGAACAAGCCGTTCACCCGCTTACCGCCGATGTGCAGCTGGACCTCGATACGCCCGAAGCGCTGTCCGATGCGCCTTGAACGCATCAGTTTCGCCAAGCGCCTGGCCGGTTATGGCGACGCGGTGCAGCTGCCCAGCCAAGCCGTGGTCGAAGGCCGTCTGTTACGCGTGGTGGGCCTGACCCTGGAGGCCGAAGGCCTGCGCGCCGCGCTGGGTAGCCGCTGCCTGGTGATCAACGATGACGGCTACCACCCGGTGCAGGTCGAGGCCGAGGTAATGGGTTTTTCCAACGGTAAAATCTACCTGATGCCGGTCGGTAGCCTGGCGGGCATCGCTCCGGGCGCGCGGGTCGTACCGCTGCCCAATACCGGGCGCTTGCCCATGGGCAAGTCGATGCTCGGACGGGTCCTGGACGGCACCGGCCAGGCACTGGATGGCAAGGGCCGGATGAAGGCCGAAGACTGGGTGCCGATGGATGGCCCGGTGATCAACCCGCTCAAGCGTCATCCGATCAATGAGCCCCTGGATGTCGGCATCCGCAGCATCAACGGCCTGCTCACGGTCGGCCGCGGCCAGCGCCTGGGGTTGTTCGCCGGCACCGGGGTCGGTAAGAGCGTGCTGCTCGGCATGATGACGCGCTTCACCGAGGCGGAGATCATTGTGGTCGGGTTGATCGGCGAACGGGGGCGTGAGGTCAAGGAGTTCATCGACGAGATTCTCGGCGCCGAGGGGCTCAAGCGTTCGGTGGTGGTCGCATCGCCGGCCGATGATGCGCCGCTGATGCGCCTGCGCGCGGCGATGTACTGCACGCGCATCGCCGAATACTTTCGCGACAAGGGCAAGAATGTGCTGCTGCTGATGGATTCCTTGACCCGTTTCGCCCAGGCCCAGCGGGAGATCGCCCTGGCCATCGGCGAGCCGCCGGCGACCAAGGGCTATCCACCCTCGGTGTTCGCCAAGCTGCCCAAGTTGGTCGAGCGGGCCGGTAATGCAGAGGCCGGGGGCGGCTCGATCACGGCGTTCTATACGGTATTGAGCGAAGGCGACGATCAGCAGGACCCGATTGCCGATGCGGCGCGCGGGGTGCTCGACGGGCATATCGTGCTGTCGCGGCGTCTGGCCGAGGAGGGGCATTATCCGGCCATCGACATAGAGGCCTCGATCAGCCGGGTGATGCCGCAAGTGGTACCGCCGGAGCATCTGCGGCATTCGCAACGTTTCAAGCAACTGTGGTCGCGCTATCAGCAGAGTCGCGACTTGATCAGCGTCGGCGCTTATGTGCCGGGGGGCGATGCCGATACCGATCTGGCCATCGCCCGCCAGCCAGTGATGGTCAACTATTTACGTCAGGGCTTGAGTGAGAGCGTCAACCTTGACCATAGCAGCGTTCAGCTGGCGGCGACCTTCAAGCCTGCCTCCGCGCCGGTGTCCTGACGCATGTCGAACAGTCGCGCCGCACGGCTCGCGCCGGTCATCAGCATGGCCGAGCGGGCTGAACGTGAAGCCGCTCTGCAACTCGGTCACTGCCAGGGGTTGCTCAACCAGCAGGAAGTCAAACTGGGCGAGCTGGAGCATTATCTGCTCGACTACCAGCAACAGTGGCTGAGCGAGGGGCGGCAAGGCGTGTCCGGGCAGTGGCTGATGAACTACCAACGCTTTCTCTCACAGCTGGAAATTGCCATTACCCAGCAAAGCCAGACAGTGGCTTGGCACCGCGCTAATCTGGATAAGGTGCGTGCGGTCTGGCAGCAGCGTCATGCGCGCCTGGAGGGGCTGCGCAAGCTGGTACAGCGCTATCTCGACGAAGCCCGCAAAGTCGAAGATAAACGTGAGCAGAAGCTGCTCGACGAACTGGCGCAACGCATGACCGGGCACAATTCTGGCTGATTGGCAGTTGCCGCTGGCGAGTAGGGGTGCTACATCTTCATGGTATGAACTGCGTACGTGGATCATGCGAGTGCAGTGAAGCACGCGATGCGTAGAGCCGGTTCGTGGACGATTTTTTGCAG
>JBFKAF010000071.1:0-9856 GCA_041621735.1 Pseudomonas sp. | reverse complement strand
TGGTGGGTGGGCTGGCTGGAGCAGCACGGCAAGGTGTATAGCTTTGCGCTGAATATCGACATCCACGAACCCGCGGATCTGCCTAAACGGGTGGCGCTGGGCAAGGCCAGCCTGCGTGCTCTAGGCCTGTTGTGAGCGCCGTCGGCTACTCCTGCTGATGTTGCGTGTCGGCCTTGCTGCGGCTGGCTCGCCATTGCTCCAGCTCGATCACCTGCGGGCTCTCTGGCGCAGGGGTTTTGCAGGGATGCGCCGCCAGTTCGATGCGTCCGAGGTGCTGGCCGAACATGACGATGCTGCCGGCGTGGCGTTGTTCGCCGGTGACGGTGAACTCGAAGCCATAGACCCGCGCCAGGCGGCGGTGACCCCGGGCATCGGTGAGCAGGGTGAGCTTGCGCAGGGCGACGTTGCCGTCGAGCAACTCGATATCGGCTTTCACGCAGTGCTGCTTGACCAGCATCAGGGCGCGCTCGCGCAAGCCGTGGGCGTGCCACAGCCAGGCCCCGGCCGTAGCCAGCAGCATCAGTACGAAAATATTGCCGAGGGTCAACATCAGGGGCTCCAGGCGGGCACTGCGTGGGTCGCAGAGGGCTGCGGCGACTGCTCGGTGCATTCTGCCAGTCGCGGCCGGGGGCTGTCTCGCCTCGCCGCTTAGCTCTCGGTTTTCAAACTCAGGAAACGCCGCTCCAGTTCCTGGCGAATCGCCCGGCGTTGCTCGGCTTCTCTGAAGCGTCGGTGTTCATCGGCGGTTTGCGGCTGGCGTTGTGGCACCAGCGTGGGGTTGCCCTGATCGTCGACCGCGACCATGGTGAAAAAGCAGCTATTGGTGTGGCGCACCGAGCGTTCGCGGATATTTTCCGTGACCACCTTGATGCCGACTTCCATCGAGGTGCGACCGCTGTAATTGATCGAGGCGTGAAAGGTCACCAGTTCGCCGACATGAATCGGTTGGCGAAAGGTCACCTGATCCACCGACAGGGTCACTACATAACACCCGGCATAGCGGCTGGCGCAGGCGTAGGCGACTTCATCGAGGTATTTGAGCAGGGTGCCGCCGTGCACTTTGCCGGAGAAGTTGGCCATATCCGGGGTCATCAATACGGTCATCGACAGCTGGGCGTTTCCGGGTTCCATGGGCGGGCTCTTCAAGGTTGGGGCGGGTTGAGGCGGTCTACTGCGCCTAATCTATCAGAACGACTCAGGTCAGCGGCGGGTCACGCCAGCGCTTGCGTGCATGCAGGTAAGCGGCGCTGTCGCCGTAGCCGAGCAGTTCGCCGATCTGTGCGCGACTCAGCCCCTGCAGTTGGTAGTGCTGCTCCAGGTCGGCGCGCAGCAGGTCGAGCAGCTGGCGGAAGCTCAGCTGCTGTTCCTGCAGGCGCCGGCGCAGGGTGCGCGGACTCTGGTGCAGGGCCTCGGCGACGCTCTCCAGGCTCACCGGCTGGCCGTGCTCCAGGGCGCGGCGCGCGGCGGCGGCCACCTTGCCGGCCCAGCCGCTGAGGTGACGGCGTTGGGCGAGACGGCGGTCCAGCTCCAGGCAGAGCAGCTCGACCATGCCAGGGTGACGGTTGAGCATGGGCAATGCCTGAGTCGAATGATCGAACAGCAGACGGTTGTGCGCGGCCTGGAAGTCGACCCGCTCGCCGAACCAGGGTCGGTATTGCTCATGGTAGGCCGGGCGGGCGTGGCGGAACTGCGCGCGCAGCGGCAGCAGCGCCTGGCCGGTGCCGCGGCGCATCTGGGTTACGGCCATCACCATGTAGTGCTCGACCAGGTAGCGCGCCAGCTGCGGCGGCGCGTCGATGTCCAGTTCCACGCCCAGGCCCTCGTCGCTGTCGACGATGTGCAGCTGATCGGAGTCGGCGGCCAGACTGGCGTAGCGCACCCAGCAACGGGTCGCCTCGGCGACGTCGGCGCAGAACAGGCAGAGATGCGCCAGCACATGCCAGTCCTGGGGGCTGAACAGGTCGAACAGGTGCAGGCCGATGGCCGGATCGTGCACGGCGGCGGCGCTCCACAGCTGCTCCAGCTCGGCCAGGCTGAAGTCCGGCGAGGCGCTGGCGCGGCTCTGCAGGAAGCGTTCGAGGACCTGGCCGAGGGCGCCGCGGTGGAAGCGCCGGGCGGGCAGATTGGCCTGTTCTCGGGTGTTTTTGTCCGTTTCGCGCATGTTGCCTCGGGCCGTTGTGGCTTCTTATGGGGCTGTCGCCCGGTGCGTCTGCCGGGCTCAGTCGAGGTTGCCATGAATCCAACAACAATCGCCAACAATCCCTCGCTCGTGGTCGGCGCGATCTTTCTCGGCTTCATCCTGCTGGAGCTGGCCTGTGGCTGTTTGCGCCAGCCCAAGGGGCAGTGGCGCGACGTCGCCCTCGAAGTGATAGGTTCGAGCCTGCTGCTCGGGCTGACCTTTCCGCTGATCTTCTTCCTTTGCAACACCCTGCTCGACCATTGGTTGCCCCAGGGGCGCGGCGTGTTGAGCGAGTTGCCCTGGTGGGCCGGGGTCGGCCTGTTGCTGCTGTGCGACGACATGACCCAGTACTGGTGGCACCGCCTGGCGCATCGCGTGCCCTGGCTGTACGCCCTGCACCGCGCGCATCACTCGGCGAGCTACATGAGCATCCGTATCGTCTACCGCAACAACAGCTTCTATTACCTGCTGATGCCCGGCCTCTGGCTGTCCGCGACCCTGGTCTACCTGGGCCTGGCGGAGATCTACTACGGCTACCTGATCGTCAAGATGGCGGTGATTTTCGGCGCCCACAGCAGCGTACCCTGGGACGCCAGGCTCTACCGCATCCGCGCCCTGCGCCCGCTGATGTGGCTGCTGGAGCGGAGCATTTCGACCCCGGCGACCCACTCCGCCCACCACGGGCAGAACGCCGCCGATGGCGTGACCCACTACAAGGGCAACTTCGGCAACCTGCTGTTCTTCTGGGACGTGCTGTTCGGCACGGCGAAGATCACCCGGCGCCGGCCCCAGGCCTTCGGTGTGGAGAACCTGCGCCCGGTGAGCTGGCAGCATGAAGTGTTCTGGCCGCTGGTGCGCAGTCCTAAATCGGTCAGGGCCAGTGAGCGCGGGTCATTGGTCGATGGAGGTGGCCAATGAGCCTGAAACTGGTGCTGCTGGCCGGCTCCAGCCAGCCGTCCAGCCAGTCGGCCAAGGTCGCCGTTTACCTGCAGCGGCGCCTGCTGCAGCTGGGCCATTGCGCGGCGGCGGACCTCAGCCTGATCGACCTCGGCGCCAGCCCGCTGCCGTTGTGGCCGGCCGAGGATCAGGCCGGTGCCTGGGCCGACTGCGCGGCGCTGCTGCGCGAGGCGGACGGCCTGGTGCTGGTCAGCCCGGAGTGGCACGGCATGGCCAGCCCGGCGCTGAAGAACTTCTTCGTCTACGCCGGGCGTCGCGAGCTGGGGCACAAGCCGGGGCTGCTGGTCGGCGTCTCGGCCGGGGTAGGCGGCGCCTATCCATTGAGCGAGCTGCGCGCCTCCAGCTACAAGAACTGCCGGCTGTGTTATGTGCCGGAACAGCTGATCGTGCGTCAGGTCGACACTGTGCTGAACGGCGACGCGGCGGCCGATGAGGCCGACGCACGCATCCGTGCGCGGGCCGACTGGGCGCTGCAGGTGCTGGTGCATTACGCCCAGGCCATGCGCCCGCTGCGCACGGCGATTCGCTTCGACTCGCCGGCTTTCGCCAACGGTATGTGAGCCGAGCTACTTGCCCGCCGAGAGGCCGAAGTCGATTGCCAGGTCGGCGCCGGTGATGGCTTCTGCATGCGGCTGGCACAGGTACCAGACCAGTTCGGCAATTTCCTCGGGACGCAGGAAGCGCGCCTCGCGGCCCTGGGGATACTGGCTGAGCAGCTCGCGTTTGTAGGCGTTGGGGTTGCCCTTGCCATAGCGTTCGGCCTGGTAGTCGAGCATCGGCGTGGCGATATCGCCGGGCGACACGGCGTTGACCCGCACGCCGTGTTCGGCCAGTTCCAGGGCCAGGGTCTTGCTCAGCATGTTCAGTGCCGCCTTGCTCGCGCAGTAGGCGGCCGAGCCGCGGTAGGCCTGGCGGCCGGCGTCGCTGGAGATGTTGACGATACAGCCGCGGAATTCCTTGAGGTGCGGGATGGCCGCCTGGCTGAGGTAGAAGGCGGCTTTCAGGTTGACGCCCATGACCTGGTCGAAGTCCTCTTCGCTGAACTGTTCAACCGACCCTTCGCGCCAGACCCCGGCGGCGTTGATCACCGCATCCAGGCGCCCGGTGCTGGCCATGACCTTGGCGATCAGCTCATGGCAGTTAGCGGCGCTGCGCAGGTCGGCGCTGCTGCTGAAGTCCAGCGGCACCTGGGTATTCAGGGCATGCAGACCGCTCTTGTCGACATCGGTGCCGGTGACCCGCCAACGGCTCTGCGAGAAACGCTTGGCAATGGCACGGCCGAGGCCGCCGGCGGCGCCGGTAATCAGGACAACAGGGGTGCTCATGGGGCGATCCTCCAGATGGGCGGTGGTCAATCCAGTTTAGGTAATGCCGGCTGGTTTGCGCGGTGCATGGCGAATCAGGCTTGGCTGAGGTACCAGCGCCAGTCCTGCTCGCCGACTTCGCCCATGAACTGTCGGTATTCGTGGCGCTTGATCGCCAGGAACACCTGGATGAACTCCGCGCCCAGGGCCTCGCGGGCCCAACTCGAGTGCTCCAGAGCGCGCAGCGCACTGAGCCAGTCGGTGGGCAGGAACTCCGTGGCCTGGGCATAGCCGTTGCCTTCGGTCGGCGCGCCCGGGTCGATCTGTTTGCGGATGCCCAGGTGGATGCCGGCGAGCACCGCCGCGGCGGCGAGATAGGGGTTGGCATCGGCGCCGCAGATGCGGTGCTCGATATGCCGGCTGTCGGCCGGCCCGCCCGGCACGCGCAACGACACGGTGCGGTTGTTCACCCCCCAGTTCTTGGCCAGCGGCGCATAGCTGTTGGCCTGGAAGCGGCGGAACGAGTTGGCGTTGGGGCAGAACAGCGCCAGCGAGTCGAGCAGGGTGCCGAGCATGCCGCCGATAGAGTGGCGCAGCAGCGGGGTGCCGCTGGGCGCTTCGCTGGCGTACAGGTTGTTGCCCTGCGCGTCGGCGAGGCTGACGTGCAGGTGCATGCCGTTGCCGGCCAGGTCGCCGAACGGCTTGGCCATGAAGCAGGCCTGCAAGCCCAGCTTGTTCGCCACGCCCTTGACCAGGCGCTTGTAGCGAATGCCTTCGTCGATGGCCTGCAGCGCATCGGCGCGGTGTTCCAGGGTGATTTCGAGCTGGCCCGGCGCGTACTCGGAAATCGCCGTGCGCACCGGCAACCCCTGCACGTCGCAGGCGGCGTAGAGCTCGTTGAGGAAGGGTTGCAGCTGCTCCAGCTCGTAGACGCCATAGACCTGGGTGGCCTGCGGCCGCAGACCGTTGCCCTGCCGAGCCGGCAGCGGCCGACCCTGTTCGCCGCGTTCGCGGTCGAGCAAGTAGAACTCCAGCTCCACCGCCATCACCGGGTGATAGCCGTCGACCTTGAGGCTGTCGATTACCCGGGCCAGCACATGCCGCGGGTCGGCGACGGCGGCCGGCAGACCCTGGCTGGGGTGCATGCTCACCTGCACCTGGCCGGTCGGCTGCGCGCGCCAGGGTTGCAGGCACAGACTGCCGGGCAGTGGATAGGTCCAGCAATCGGCATCGCCGACCTCCCAGGCCAGGCCGCTGTCCTCGACATCCTCGCCATTGATGGTCAGGCCGAGGATGGTGCTCGGCAGCGGGCGGCCGCTGTTATACACCGCCAACAGCTCATCGCGGTGCAGCAGCTTGCCGCGCGGCACGCCGTTGGCATCGATGATGAACAGCTCGATGCTGCGTACGTCGGGGTGCTGGTTGAGAAAGTCTTTGGCTTGCTGGGGATCGGCGAATTGCATTGGCGGTTATCTCGTATTGGTGTGCGGCATGCGCCTGCTACAGGGTGGATGGGCTCATTCGCGGGCGCCGGGGATGGCCAGCAGCTCGCACAGGGCCTGGTCGAGGGTGGCGATCAGCTGGTCGACATCGGCGGCCGTGGTGTCCGGGCAGCACAGGGTCATGTTGTGGAACGGGGTGATGAGGATGCCGCGGTTGATCAAATACAGATGCAGGGCCATCTGCAGGCTGTCGTGGAAGGCCGCCTCGGCCTCGGCGCCGGTGCTCGGCGGCGCCGCGCAGAACTGGAACTCGCAGCGCGCGCCCAACTCGGTCACCGACCACGCGAGCCGATGCTTTTCGATCAGACGACGCAAGCCGTCGGCCAGGCGCCTGGCCAGCGGCAGCATGTGCGCGTAGGCGGCCGGGGTCATCACCTGTTCCAGGTTGGCGCGCATGCAGTGCATGGCCAGGGCATTGGCCGACAGGGTGGTGCCCATGCCGCTGTGGCCATGCCCGTGGCTCTCTTCGCTGGCCTGCTGGCGCGCCTTGAGCATGGCCTCGGCCATGGCCGCGCTGCAGCCGAAGATGCCGCAGGGCACGCCGCCGGCAATCGGCTTGCCGACCACGAAGAAGTCCGGCTCGAGGTTCCACAAGCGGGTGCAACCGCCGATGTCGGTGGCAATGGTATGGGTCTCGTCGATGATCAGCAGGCTGCCGTATTGACGCGTCAGTTCGCGACATTTCTGCATAAATCCGGGCTCCGGCAGCACCATGCCGATATTGGTCATGGCCGGCTCGCACATCAGCGCGGCGATATCGCCCTGAGCCAGCGCGGCCTCCAGTGCCGCGACATCGTTGAACGGGATCGAGCGGCTGTACTGGGTCAGGTCGTAGGCCTGGCCGATCAATCCGGCGCGCGGCTGCGTGGCGCCGTCGCGGCAGCGCACCATCACGTCGTCCACGCTGCCGTGGTAGCAGCCGTCGAACACCAGCAGGGTCTTGCGCTGGGTGATCGCCCGCGCCCAGCGCAGTACGTAACGGTTGGAGTCGGTGGCGGTGGCGGTCACCTGCCAGAATGGCAGACCGAAGCGCGCGGCCAGCAACTCGCCGCAGACCACCGCGTCCTCGCCCGGCAGCATGCTGGTCAGGCCATTGTTGGCCTGCTCGGCGATGGCCTTGGCGATCGGCGCCGGCGAGTGGCCGAACATGCTGCCGGTGTCGCCCAGGCAGAAATCGATGTAGGCGTGGCCATCCACGTCATGGAAGCGCGCACCCTTGGCCCGTTCGACGAACAGCGGGCAGGGGGTCGACCAGTCGGCCATCCAGTGCATCGGCACGCCGGCGTACAGCGAGTGACGCGCGCGCTCGGCCAGGGCCACGGACTTGGGATTGCGCTGCAGAAACAATTCGCGCTCGCGAGCGCTAAAGGCGTCGACGGCGGTTTGCTTGATGCCACTGGCGGTCATGACTAAACATCTCGTTCAAATTTCTGCACATTCTTATTTTGTGATCACAAATAAGTCAATAACTGGATTTGATCGGATATTTAGGTACTATTCACTGAAATTTGTGATCACAAGATTAAGTGGAATGGCCAGTTCCATCACCGGCGCAGTGCTGGTGGTGGATGGCGGTAATTGTCTGATCGAGAATAAGGCGCCCCGAGCGCTAAGGAATAACCCATGCGTAACTGTCTTCTGAGTCTCAACCAACTGCCGGCGCCGCCGGCGTGCGCAGGGTGACCCGGACATGGCCGACAACCTGCAGGAGCAACTCTACCAACGTATCCGCGAGGCCCTGCTGGCGGGGCGCTTTCAGCCCGGCGAGCGGATGAAGATCCGCGACCTGGCGGCCGCCTGGGGCACCAGTCCGATGCCGGTGCGCGCGGCGCTGCAACGCTTGGTCGCCGAAGGCGCCCTGGAAGGCGAACAGCAGCGTTCGGTGCGGGTACCGGCGATGACCCGCGAACGCTTCCAGCAGATTTTCCAGGTGCGCCTGAGCCTGGAGGGCCTGGCGGTCGAACAGGCCGCGCCGCGACTCGGCGCGGCTGAGATCGAACGGCTGCACGGCTGCATCGAGCGGATGGAGCAGGCGCTGGAACAGCGCGATGTGCAGGGCTACCTGAAGGACAACAGCCAGTTCCACATGACCCTGTACCGCGCCTGCGGCAATCCGATCCTGCTGCGCATGATCGAGAGCCTATGGCTGCAGGTCGGGCCGTTCTTCAATCGCCTGTTTACCGAAGCGGACCTGCTGCTGCGCCTCAACGACTTTCATGAAGAGGTCCTGCAGGCCTTGCGCGCTGGCGATGGCAAGGGCGCGCGGGCGGCGATCGAGCAGGACCTGAGCTTCTTCGGTCAGTTCCTGCTCAACCTGCTGGATCTGGACAGCGCGGCGCGCGGCTGAGGGTTGGGCTGAGCGCGGGCCGCGCACTGCGCAGCCCAAACCATGCCCTCAGCTCTCCAGCCAGACGTCGCGCACCCAGTGCCAGACCGACTCCCAGGTTTCGTCTTCGTTGAGCTCGCCGGTCTCGCCTTCCCACAGCAGCACGGTGCCGTCTTCTTCGACGCAGTAGTAATTACCCCTGTCCTCACAGATCGGCACCAGCTCGCGCGGTACGCCCAGCGACCAGGCCACCGAGGCCACTTCCGGCAGGTAGGTGTGCGATTGCGGATCGGCGGCCGTCACCGGCTCCAGGCGGCCGTAGACCACGTCGCTGACCTGGAGCAGGAATTCGCGCAGCTCGTAGGGCAGGTGGATAAGGATCTGCTCCTGGATTTCCACCAGGGTTTCCTCGTCTGGCAGCTCCAGGGGCACCGGCACCGGTTCGTTCACTTCGCGCAGTTGTTCGATGACTTCTTCCACGGCAATAGGCCCTCAATGCATGTTGATGCGCTTTATACAGTAGCCGGCGCCGGGAGGAAAAAGCATCCTGCGCTGCGCCGGCGGATTCTGCTTGCGGGGGCGTTCACTCGGCCGAGTACCCAGGGGGATGCGCACCGGGTTCGTTCCGCTACCGATAGACCCAGTACTGCTGTCGAGGGCATCTGCCTAGCACCAAGTGTTGCAGCCTGGCGCGTGGGCGCGGGCTAAAATTCAAGCATGGGATCGTCGCTTGGCCAGCCGCTCTGGGCATCGGCTGGCAACGGGAGGTGGATCATGCATATGGCAGCAACCTTACAGCGCAGCCTGGAGCAGGCGCAGTGTCAGTTCGATCTGGTGCCACACCCGCATTCGGCGGGCAGTCTGGAGTCGGCGCGGGTGGCCAACATTCCGGCCGAGCGCCTGGCCAAGCCGGTGATTCTGGATGATCGCCAGGGCCACTACCTGATGGCGGTGCTGCCGGCCAGTCGACATCTGGATATGAGCATGGTGTGCAAAGGGGCCGAGCAGTGGCAGCTCAGTAACGAGTCCACTATCGCCGGTCTGTTCAAGGATTGTGAGCTGGGCGCGGTGCCGGCGGTAGGCGAGCCTTACGGGATGAACATGCGGGTCGATCCGCAGTTGACCCGTCAGCAGGATATCTACTTCGAGGCCGGCGATCACCAGAGCCTGGTGCATATGAGCACCGAGCAATTTCTCAAACTGGTGCCGCGGGCCGAAGTCTGTGAACTCTGTGCGCAAGGGCCCGCCTAGGTCGTCGGCACCGCCGATCTTCTATTGGCGCCGCTCGATCGCCCAGCGTCAGGCGCATCGGGTCGGTCGGCCACGGCCGAAGGGCCGCCGTTGAGTAGTGGCTGGTGCGCATGCCGGCATAAAAAACCCCAGGCTTGCCTGTAATGCTGTTCACTTAAGCGGAGCAGCCTTCCGATCCACTGGGTAGCGGGTCTTCGAAATCTTCACCGTCCTTGGTCTTGATGGCCTTGGGCGGTGATCAAGAAACAACCCGCCGATTCCCGCCCTCAACTCCGACAAGCGTCTTCCTGTTGCTGAAATCGGGTTGGCCGCCGCCATCACGATCAGTTGCACGGCG
>JBFKAF010000070.1:0-9905 GCA_041621735.1 Pseudomonas sp. | reverse complement strand
TTGCACAGGGCGCGGGTCTGCTCGGCGCCGAAGTTCAACTCGGCCGGCATTTCCGAACGCAGGATGATGCCGTCGACCCGCTCCATGACGTAGAACTCGGCCCCGATCAGCGACTCGTCCGTGCAGTGCACGTAGGCTTTCGGGCAGTAAGGGAAGCCGGACTTGAGCTGGTTGAGAATGCGGTACTCACGACCCATGTCATGGGCGGACTTGGCCTTGTGGCCAAAGGGCGGGCGACGCAGGACGAACTCCTGGTCGGGGTATTCGAGCAGATAGGTCAGGTTCGAGGCACCGCCGGGAAACTGGCTGATTCGCGGCTCACCAGTCAGGCCCGGTATGTGGGCCTTGAGGTATGGGTCGATGATCGCGGCGTCGAGTTCTTCGCCTTCGCGGATGCGGGTGGACTGGTCAGTAAGCGCCATGCTTATCCCTTCTACTTATGATGGGGGCCCAATATTATTGGCTAATCTAATGCTGCGCCTGTGCGGTCACAAGCGATACGCGCCGTTATAGGTGGGCGTGTTGCAGCACAATCAAGCTGCCTGATTCGTCGTGGCGGCTCGTCGCCCGTATGGCAGGTTAAATGCCTCTATTTCGGTGCCTGAGGTCCCTGTCGGAGGTTGGCGTTCCTCAGCCTAGCCCGTTATCGCCCGCTGTGGCGTCTGATCTGGAAAGCTTTGTCAGCGGTCTTGAACCATCCCTGCGGATCTACTTAAAGCAGGAGGAGAGGGGCGTGCCATGCAACACACTATTGGGACATGGCCAAAAAAAAACCGGAGCGCAGGGCTCCGGTTCTTCTAGCAGCTGATGTGCCGTGGCGCTTAGACCGGGAACAGTTCGCCCAGCTTCATCGCCAGCATCATGTCGCCTTCGGCGCGCAGCTTGCCAGCCATGAAGGCCTGCATGCCGTCGGTTTCGCCGCTGGTGATGCCTTTCAGGGTTTCGGTGTCCATGATCAGGGTCACGTTGGCATCCGGGTTGTCACCTTGCTGTACGTCGCAGGTGCCGTCTTTGACGACCAGGTAGTGGTTCTCGCCGTCTTCGATGTTGAACTGAAATACCAGGTCCAGGCCCGCAGCGGCACCGGCGTTGAACTTGGAGTGCATGGTTTTGACGATGTCTGCAACGCTCATGGTTTCTTCCTTTATTTTCAGATTTCTCGCGCCCTTGCAGGCGCTAAGTGGGCCGGCACTCAGCGGTAGGTGATGAGTTCCGGCGCCTTCAACAGCTGTAAATGCACCTGGCTGTTGAAGGAGGCCAGGCTCACTTCGCGGCCACGGAATTTCAGGCAGCTCAGTGAGGTGTTAACAATTTGCCAGTTCAGCTCGAAGGCCTTATCCGCCGGCACCCCGGTGATCAGGTGCAGCAGTGCGGTGATGGTGCCGCCGGAAGTGAATACAGCAATATTCTGCTGGCGCTCGGCTTGCTCGAGCAGCCGAGTCAGGCCGCCCTGTACCTGCTCGACAAATGCTTTCCAGCTTTGTAGGTCGGGCTTGTCATGTTCGCCGGAAATCCAGCGGCCGATCAAGCGGGCGAACAGGCGTTGGAACTCGGC
The DNA here is from genome assembly GCA_041621735.1 of Pseudomonas sp. GTDB lineage: Bacteria > Pseudomonadota > Gammaproteobacteria > Pseudomonadales > Pseudomonadaceae > Aquipseudomonas. The sequence goes on along the minus strand of JBFKAF010000070.1, from coordinate 8,350 downwards.
ACGGTTCTGCGCGGCGTTGCGCAGGATGTGCAGGGCCTCGGGCTCTTCGGGAAGCAAATCGGGGAGCAGGGCGCGGATCACCGCATCGGCATCGAACTCGTTGAAGGCGGCATCGACTTCAAGCGACGGCACCTGCATGCCAGCGCTCTTCAGCTGGCTCAGTGCGGAATTCGCAGTGTGTTGCTGGCGGCGGAGATTGCCACTCAGGCTGCGGTCGATACGGATGCCGAGCTGACTCAGATGTGCGCCCAGCACTTCGGCCTGGCGAATTCCGATGGGCGAGAGCACATCGTAGTCGTCGGCGCCAAAGGAGGCTTGGCCATGTCGAATCAAATAAATGCTGCCCACGTCCGCTGATACTCCGGCACGGTGAAAGTTTCGCGAGGGTATGAGGATCGCCAGGGCCTGTCAACGAAAAAACATACGCTTGTTTGAATTGCTTGGTTGCGGCTACTGCGCTTGCCGGGCAACTGGTCGGCAATCCATGGCACCGGTATGCTTGGTCGCTACGAGCGCTGCTCAAGGCTGGGCGCGGGTATCTGAACGGGGAGAAGTCGTGGAGTTTTTTGCGGAATATGCGAGCTTTCTGGCCAAGACGGTGACCTTGGTGGTCGCGATTCTGGTCGTGCTGGTGGCGGTTGTTGCGGTGCGCGGCAAAGGTCGGCGAGGCAGCGGGCAGTTGCAGGTGCACAAGCTTAACGACTTCTACAAACAGCTGCGCCATCAGCTGGAGCACTCGGTGCTGGACAAGGAGCAACTGAAGGCCCGGCACAAAGAGGAAAGCAAGGCGGAGAAGCTCGCGAAGAAAATCGGCTCGCATAAGCCGCGGGTCTTCGTGTTGGACTTCGATGGCGATATCAAGGCCTCGGCCACCGATAACCTACGCCATGAGATCACCGCCGTTTTGAGCCTGGCAAAGCCACAGGATGAAGTGGTGCTGCGCCTGGAAAGCGGTGGCGGCATGGTCCACAGCTATGGCCTGGCGTCTTCGCAATTGGCGCGGATTCGTCAAGCCAATGTGCCTTTGACTGTCTGCATCGATAAGGTCGCCGCCAGCGGCGGCTACATGATGGCCTGCATTGGCCAGAAGATCATCTCCGCGCCGTTCGCCATTCTCGGCTCGATCGGCGTGGTCGCCCAGTTGCCCAACTTGCACCGGCTGCTGAAAAAACATGACATCGACTTCGAAGTGCTCACCGCTGGTGAGTACAAGCGCACCCTGACGATCTTTGGCGAGAACACCGAGAAGGGCCGGGAAAAATTCCAGGAAGACCTGGAGACCACCCACGCCCTGTTCAAGAGTTTCGTCGCCCGTTATCGCCCGCAGTTGAATATCGATGAGATCGCCACCGGTGAAGTCTGGCTGGGCCTGTCGGCTCTGGAGAAGGAACTGGTCGATGAGCTGAAAACCAGCGACGAGTACCTCGCCGAGCGCTCCCGGGAAGCTGAACTGTTCCATTTGCACTATGCCGAGAAGAAAACCTTACAGGAGCGCGTGGGTTTGGCTGCCAGTGTGGCGCTGGATCGTTTTGCGCTGAACTGGCTGAGTCGCCTGAATCAACAACGTTTCTGGTGACCGGCCTTTAGCCATGGGAGATCGAGATGGGTAAGTTCACAGCACTGCAAGTCCGTGAGGGGGCGACGGGGGCGTTCGAGCAGTCGATAGTCGAGCGCGACACCACAGAGCTGCCTGCCGGTGAGCTGTTGATTCGGGTCCGCTACTCCTCGCTGAACTACAAGGATGCGCTTTCGGCCAGCGGTAACCGCGGCGTGACCAAGCACTTCCCGCATACGCCGGGGATCGACGCGGCCGGTGTGGTGGAGGCGTCCAGTGTGGGTGAGTTCAGTGCTGGCGATGAGGTGATAGTCACCGGCTACGACCTGGGCATGAACACCGCGGGCGGTTTCTCCCAGTACATCCGCATCCCTGCCAGTTGGGCGATCAAGCGCCCGCAGGGGCTGTCGTTGCGCGAGGCTATGGTCCTGGGTACCGCGGGCCTGACGGCAGCCTTGTGCGTCGACAAGCTCGAGCAGGCCGGGGTCACCGCAGATGCCGGGCCGATCCTGGTGACGGGGGCTACGGGTGGTGTGGGCAGCATCGCGGTGGCCTTGCTGGCCAAACTCGGTTATAGCGTGGCGGCTGCTACGGGAAAGGCGGAGCAAGGTGAGTTTCTCAAGCGTCTGGGCGCTCAGCAGATCGTGCTGCGTAGCGAGCTGCAGCAAGGTGTGGAACGACCCATGTTGAAAGAGCAATGGGCGGGCGCGGTGGATACCGTCGGTGGCGACATCCTCTTCAATGTAGTCAAGTCACTGCGTTACGGCGGCAGCGTGGCCTGTTGTGGGCTGACCGCCGGGGTCGCGTTCAACGCCAGCGTTCTGCCGTTTATCCTGCGGGGGGTCAACCTGCTTGGGGTCGACTCGGTCGAACTGCCGCTCGTGGTCAAGGCATCCATGTGGGACAAGCTGTCGTTGCAATGGAAGCTCGACGGCCTGGACCCGCTGGTTACAGAGGTGAGCCTGGAACAGCTGCCCGAGGCGATCGGCCAGATCCTGGCCGGCAAGCTGGTGGGTCGGGTGCTGGTCCGCGTTGACTGAGCGGGTTGGCCGTAGTGCTTAGCTGACATGACGGCCCGGTTTATCCGGGCCGTCATGTTTTCAGGCGCGGCTGACGTACATGGTGGTCTCGGCGCGAAGTACGGCCTTATCGCCGACATAGGCCATCACGGGGACCTTTATATCGCCCAGCGCACTCCAGTCCAGCGCACTGCCATCGGCGATCGCGCGGATGTCGCCATCGGCCTTGGCCAGGTATTCCACTGTCATGCCGCGCGGAATCCAGCGGCAATCTGACGGGATCGACGCGTCGGTCATGGTGCCGGCGACCAGCTCCGCCGCGTTGCACAGGGCAATGGCATGCACCGTACCGATGTGGTTGAGCACCTCGCGGCGCTTGGCGAAGGTGACCTCGGCGTAGCCTGCACGCAGTTCGACGAATTGCGGGGCGATGCTGGCGAAGTAGGGGGCGACTTGGCCGATCATGGCGCTGAACTGAACTGGGCCCGCTTGTTTATACATCTGCAGCATCTGACTCATGATGCCTCCTGATACTTGGATGGATTGAAGTTGAGTGCGCGCCGAGTCAGTATACGAGAGCTAGAAATTAATTCTAGAAAAATATTCTAATCATTTGAAGTGAAGGAAAAGATGGCACGTCCCTCGCGCAAAGACGAAATACTCCAGGCTGCGTTGGCCTGTTTCATCGAGGTGGGTGTGGATGCGACCACGATAGAAATGATTCGTGATCGTTCAGGCGCCAGCATCGGCAGCCTGTATCACCATTTTGGCAATAAAGAGCGGATCATCGCCGCGCTCTACCTGGCGGGCACTGCTGAATATGCTGCCCTGCTCGAGAAGGGCTTTGCCGAGGCGCACTCCGCGGAGGCCTGTATAAAGCTGCTGGTCACCAGCTATGTCGACTGGGTGGTGAGCAACCCGGACTGGGCGCGCTTCATTCTGCACAGTCGCGGCCGGGTGGAGGCCAGCGAGTTGGGCGAACAGCTACGCGAAGCCAATCACCTGCATTTCGAGCGAATTCAGCAGGCGCTGGCGGGGTATCGTGAGCAGCAGTTGTTCAAGGTTATGCCAGCCGACTGTTTCGCGTCGGTGGTTATCGGGCCGACCCATGATTTTGCGCGCAACTGGCTGGCTGGGCGTACCCGCACGCAGTTGTCGGCGTGTCGCGAACTACTGGCCCAGGTGGCTTGGGACAGTGTCAAAGCTTGAAACAAGAAGCCCCGCATTCGCGGGGCTTCTTATGGGGTTGCCCGTCACTCAGGGTTGGCGACGGCGGAACAGCGGCTGTGGCTGGTCGGTTGCGGCCTGGTAGACCTCATCGAAGTCATTCAGGCTTTCCAGGGCCTCGTATGGATCACGGTCCGGGCGAATGGCATAGGCATCGAAGCCGCAGCGCTGCATGAAGAACAGCTGGTCGCGCAGCACGTCGCCGATGGCCCGCACTTCACCCTTGTAGCCGTAACGTTCGCGCAGCAAGCGGGCGCTGGAGAAGTGGCGGCCGTCGGCGAAGTTGGGGAAGTTCAGGGCGATAACCTGGAAGTGGCCGAGGTCGTCGGCAATTTCTTCGACCTGCTCATCGGCGTCCAGCCACACCCCGAGACCGCCGTCGCGGGCTTTCAGGGCGTGACCGTGATCGCGCCACAACTGCAGCGGGACGATCAGGTCGTCGCAGTTGGACAGGCCATCGAGCGATACGTCCTTGTCCAGCAGGTGCCAGGTTTCGTCGATGACTTGGTTGTTCTTAATTATTCGCTGCATAGACGCGCTCCTTGAAGGGGTCGATACCGATACGGCGGTAGGTGTCGATAAAACGCTCGTCTTCGGTGCGCTGTTCAACGTAGACCTTGATGATTTTCTCGATCACGTCGGCCATGTCGTCTTGGGCGAACGAGGGGCCGAGGATCTTGCCCAGGCTGGCATCACGGCTGGCACTGCCGCCAAGAGAGACCTGGTAGAACTCCTCGCCTTTCTTGTCCACGCCGAGAATGCCGATATGGCCGACATGGTGATGGCCGCAGGCGTTCATGCAGCCGGAGATGTTCAGGTCGACCTCGCCGATATCGAACAGATAGTCGAGGTTATCGAAGCGGCGCTGAATGGCTTCGGCAATCGGGATCGACTTGGCGTTGGCCAGGGAGCAGAAATCACCGCCTGGGCAGCAGATGAGGTCGGTCAGCAGGCCGATGTTCGGCGTGGCGAAGCCGTTGTCACGCAATTCGCCCCACAGCTGGAACAGCTGGCTCTGCTCGACGTCGGCGAAGATGATGTTCTGTTCGTGGGAATTGCGCACCTCGCCGAAGCAGTAACGATCGGCCAGCTCGGCAAGCGCATCCAGCTGCTTGTCGGTGACGTCGCCCGGCGCCACGCCGGTGGGCTTGAGCGACAGGGTCACGGCGACATAGCCTGGCTTTTTGTGGGCGCTGGTGTTGCGTGCGCGCCAGCGGGCGAAGCCCGGGTGTTCGGCGTCCAGTGCGGCGAGCGCTGCGCTCTGGTCTTCCAGGGCCTTGTAGTTCGGGTCGACGAAGAACTGCGAAACCCGCTGCACTTCGGCGTCGGTGAGGGTGGTGGGGCCATCTTTCAGGTGAGCCCATTCCGCCGCGACTTTTTCCGCAAAGACCTCAGGGGTCAAGGCTTTGACCAGGATTTTGATGCGTGCCTTGAACTTGTTATCGCGACGGCCGTAGCGGTTGTATACACGCAGGATGGCGTCGAGATAGCTCAGCAGGTGTTGCCACGGCAGGAACTCGTTGATGAAGCTGCCGACGATCGGCGTGCGCCCCAGGCCACCGCCGACGGAGACGCGAAAGCCCAGCTCGCCGGCGTCGTTGCGCACCGCTTCGAGGCCCACGTCGTGCACTTCGATGGCCGCACGGTCGCTGACCGCGCCATTCACGGCAATCTTGAACTTACGCGGCAGGTAGGCGAATTCCGGGTGGAAGGTCGACCACTGACGGATGAGCTCGCACCAGGGGCGCGGATCGATCAGCTCATCGGCGGCGACGCCGGCGAACTGGTCGGTGGTGGTGTTACGGATGCAGTTGCCGCTGGTCTGGATCGCATGCATCTGCACGGTTGCCAGTTCGCCGAGGATATCGGGAATGGCTTCCAGTTCCGGCCAGTTGAACTGGACGTTCTGCCGGGTGCTGATATGCGCGTAGCCCTTGTCGTAGTCACGGGCAATCTGCGCCAGTTTGCGCACCTGAGTCGACGACAGCAGGCCGTATGGCACGGCGATGCGCAGCATCGGTGCATAGCGCTGAATGTACAGGCCATTCTGCAGGCGCAGTGGGCGGAATTCCTCGCCACTCAGCTCGCCAGCCAGGTAGCGGCGGGTTTGATCACGGAACTGCTTAACGCGGCTCTCGATGATATGTTGATCGTACTGGTCATATACGTACATGAACTGTCCTGTAGTCAGGCTGCTTACTGTCTCTCAGCGCGCACGGCCGCGCACTCCTCGCGGAGCGTGGGCACGATACCAGCTCAGTGTTATGCGCAAAAGTGAAGCTTTCGCATATGTGCAGATCGTTTAGTTCTAAGTGAGGTTAAAGGCATAACCGCAATGCTTGAGCTAGTCGCCGAGCTGGTCTTAACTGCACAGGCGAACCAACCATAAGCACAAATAAAGGGCTAGCCAATGACCGACCTTTCCGAATCCGACCAGCGCGACAGCGTTGTCGATGCCCGCGCGATCTTTGTCCTGATCCTGATTGCCGTAGCCACGGCGGTATTTTGGGTCAGCCAGCATTAATTAAGTGCGTGGTGTTTGAGGCTGGCGCGAGGTGACTGGTGCCAGCTATTTATTTGCCTGTTGCGCAGTGGGTGTGGCGCGTAACTCTTTTGCCTGGAAGCTCATTCGATTGTCGTTGCCGATGCGGTCCACCGGTATAGCGATGCGCCCCGTAGTGGGTGACTCTGGCCTCATGCTTGGGGCTTCGTCGATGGCTGCGAAACAGTCCCAGGCGCCACCTCTTTAATGTGCCCATCCTGATCCCTGTGAATTTCCCCGAAGCGCTGGTGGCACCACGGAGCAGATCCGATGCCTGTGCGGTTAGGGCAGGACAGCCTGCAGTTGGATGGTCCAAGACTCTTGTCGTAGAGCGGTAATACGATGGTCGTATGGCCCAAATAGGGCGCTGCAGCTACAAAATGCACCCATAGAAAAACAACTATCCATCGAGGTATTTCTGATGAGTGCTGCGTCCCTGTATCCCGTGCGCCCCGAGGTGGCGGCTCAGTCGTTGACCGATGAGGCTACCTACAAAGCCATGTACCAGCAGTCGGTGATCAATCCCGATGGTTTCTGGCGCGAGCAGGCCCAGCGTCTCGACTGGATCAAGCCGTTCAGCAAGGTCAAGCAGACTTCCTTCGACGATCATCACGTGGATATCAAGTGGTTCGCCGACGGCACCCTCAACGTTTCCTATAACTGCCTGGATCGTCACCTGGAGGAGCGCGGCGACCAGCTGGCCATCATCTGGGAGGGCGACGACCCGTCAGAGCAACGCAACATCACCTACCGCGAGCTGCACGAGCAGGTGTGCAAGTTCGCCAACGCGCTGCGCGGTCAGGACGTGCACCGTGGCGATGTGGTGACCATCTATATGCCGATGATCCCGGAGGCGGTGGTGGCCATGCTCGCCTGTACCCGCATCGGCGCCATCCACTCGGTGGTGTTTGGCGGTTTCTCTCCCGAGGCGCTGGCCGGCCGCATCATCGATTGCAAGTCCAAGGTGGTGATTACCGCCGACGAAGGCCTGCGGGCTGGCAAGACGACGCCACTCAAGGCTAACGTCGATGACGCCCTGACCAACCCGGAAACGGCCAGCGTGCAGAAGGTCATCGTGTGCAAGCGCACCGCTGGCGAGATCAAGTGGAATCCGCACCGCGATATCTGGTACGAAGAGCTGATGAAGGTTGCCGGTAGCGTGTGCGCGCCGAAGGAGATGGGCGCCGAAGAGCCGTTGTTCATCCTCTATACCTCCGGCTCCACCGGCAAGCCTAAGGGCGTGCAGCACACCACCGGCGGTTATCTGCTGTATGCCGCTTTGACCCATGAGCGAGTCTTCGACTACAAGCCCGGCGATATTTACTGGTGCACTGCCGACGTCGGCTGGGTCACCGGCCATAGCTATATCGTCTACGGGCCGCTGGCCAATGGGGCGACCACTCTGCTGTTCGAGGGGGTGCCGAATTATCCGGATATCACCCGGATGTCGAAGATCATCGACAAGCACCAGGTGAACATCCTCTACACCGCGCCGACCGCAATCCGCGCGATGATGGCTCAGGGTGATGCGGCGGTGCAGGGAGCCGACGGCAAGAGCCTGCGCCTGCTCGGTTCGGTCGGCGAGCCGATCAACCCGGAAGCCTGGAGCTGGTACCACAAGACCATTGGCCAGGAGCGCTGCCCGATTGTCGATACCTGGTGGCAGACCGAAACCGGCGGCATCCTGATCAGCCCGCTGCCGGGCGCTACAGCGCTCAAGCCAGGCTCGGCGACTCGCCCGTTCTTTGGCGTGCAGCCGGCGTTGGTGGATAACCTGGGCAACCTGCTGGAGGGCGCCACCGAGGGCAATCTGGTGATCATCGATTCCTGGCCGGGCCAGGCGCGCACCCTGTACCGCGACCATGATCGCTTCGTCGACACCTACTTCAAGACCTTCAAGGGTATGTACTTCACCGGCGACGGCGCGCGTCGCGACGAGGATGGCTACTACTGGATCACCGGTCGGGTCGACGACGTGCTCAACGTGTCCGGTCACCGCATGGGTAC
>JBFKAF010000069.1:0-9971 GCA_041621735.1 Pseudomonas sp. | reverse complement strand
CAGCGACAAGGCCAGAAACAGGAGAAAGCGGTACAGGGCAGTGGGCATATCAAGAAACCTTGGGACTACAGCGGAAGCCCTCTCGCCGAAGCAGGCAAGAGGGCGCTTACCGTAGCCGGATGCAATCCGGGGAGAGCTGCTCCCGGATTGCATCCGGGCTACGAGGTCGCTTAGTTGCTCTTCACCGCGTAGTCCGGCTTCTGGTCGTTGCCCTCGATGTACGGGCTCCACGGCTGGGCGCGGAGCGGGCTGTCGGTGGCCCAGACCACGTCGAACTGACCGTCTTCCTGCACCTCGCCGATCATCACCGGCTTGTGCAGGTGGTGATTGCTCTTGTCCATGGTCAGGGTGAAGCCGCTCGGTGCGGCGAAAGTCTGCCCGGCCATGGCTTCGCGGACCTTGTCGACTTCGGTGGTGCCGGCCTTCTCGACCGCCTGGGCCCACATGTTGATGCCGACGTAGGTGGCCTCCATCGGGTCGTTGGTCACGGCTTTATCCGCGCCCGGCAGGCCCTTGGCCTTGGCATAGGCCTTCCACTTGTCGACGAAGGCGCTGTTGACCGGGCTGTCCACCGACTGGAAGTAGTTCCAGGCGGCGAGTTGGCCGACCAGGGGCTTGGTGTCGATACCGCGCAGTTCTTCCTCGCCGACCGAGAAGGCCACCACCGGCACGTCGGTGGCGTCGATGCCCTGGTTGGCCAGTTCCTTGTAGAACGGCACGTTGGAGTCGCCGTTGACCGTGGAGATCACCGCGGTCTTGCCGCCAGCCGAGAACTTTTTGATGTCGGCGACGATGGTTTGATAGTCGCTGTGGCCGAAGGGGGTATAGACCTCTTCGATGTCCTGGTCGGCCACGCCCTTGCTGTGCAGGAAAGAGCGCAGGATCTTGTTGGTGGTGCGCGGGTAGACGTAGTCGGTGCCGAGCAGGAAGTAGCGCTTGGCGGCGCCGCCGTCCTCGCTCATCAGGTACTCGACTGCCGGGATGGCCTGCTGGTTGGGCGCGGCGCCGGTGTAGAACACGCTCGGCGAGAGCTCTTCGCCTTCGTACTGCACCGGGTAGAACAGCAGGCCGTTGAGTTCTTCATAGACCGGCAGCACCGACTTGCGCGACACGCTGGTCCAGCAGCCGAAGGTCACCGCGACCTTGTCCTGGGTCAGCAGCTGGCGGCCCTTCTCGGCGAACAGCGGCCAGTTCGATGCGGGGTCGACCACCACCGCTTCCAGTTGTTTACCGAGCACGCCACCCTTGGCGTTGATCTCGTCGATGGTCATCAGCGCCATGTCTTTCAGCGAGGTTTCCGAGATGGCCATGGTGCCGGACAGCGAGTGCAGCACGCCGACCTTGATGGTGTCGGCGGCCTGCAGGCTGAAGGGGAACAGGCCGCTGACGATCAGCGCGCTGGCGGCGAGTGAGGATTGCAGAAAGGGACGGCGTTTCATCGATAGGGCTCCATGCGCAACTGTTGGGTGGGACCTAGGAGCCTGTCGGACTTAACCGTTCGTAGCGAGGGAAAGTCGGGTTGAGGCAGTTTTGCTGCTTTTCCGAGGCGAATAGCCGGCTATTTAACGAGGGAAAGCAGCAAAAATGACCAAGCCCGGTTTTTCCGCAGTAGAACAGTGTTAAGTCCGACAGGCTCCCATTGGTCGTCAGTCCAGTGGCAGCATCCGTGCCAATCGTCTGTAAGCCTTGTACTAGAAGGGTTCGCTGGGTTTTTTGGCGGGCTTGTGCAATGGCCGCCTGCGCGGCTTTGGTGCGGATGCGGAGCCGCAGGCGGTCGATAGGCCCGCTCCGCACCGATTCAGAGCGCGAGGTAGTTCTTCACCCCAGTGAAGATGATCTGCGCCGCCAGGGCACAGACGAACAGGCCCATCAGGCGGCTGACGATCTGCAGGCCCTGGTCGCCGAGCAGGCGCTCGAACTGGTTGGACAGGTACAGCACCACGCCGACGGTGAGGCTGGCCAGGGCGATGCCGACCACCGCCAGCAGCTTGTCGTTCCAGTGTGGCTGGCCGGCGCCCATCAGCAGCAGCGCACCGATGGTACCGGGGCCGACCGTCAGGGGAATGGTCAGCGGCACTATGGTCACGTCCTGCTGCACGTTGTCGGTTTGCACCGCCGACTTGCCCTGGGCCATGCCCAGCGCGGAGATGAACAGCACGCTGCCGGCGCCGATGCGGAAGGCATCGATGGTGATGCCGAACAGGGTGAAAATGTGCTTGCCGAACAGGTACAGCAGCACGCTGGCGATCAGCACGCCGGTGGCGACCTTCCAGGCCAGGCGCTTGCGCTCCTTGACCGTGTAACCGCGGCTCAGGCCGATAAAGCAGGACAACACGAAGAACGGGCTGTAGAGCACCAGCAACTTCAAATACAGACTGAACAGCTCGGACGCCATGGGGTGGACTCGTCTCGGGATCGGGGTGGGATGAGTGTAGGTGCAGGGCGCACATGTGCCGCGCGGCTGCTCCTGCGTGGGGCCGCATGATCCGGGATTGCCGGGCCGATCGCCAGTGCCGGTGGCGCAAAAACCGCGACCAGCGGCGCGACCGCCGGGCGGGTGAGACGAGTGCGCTGGGCGGGATCGTCTATACCTGTTGCGCTAAGCTTGTTTACACCCGGTGCAAGCCAGGAGCGGCCGATGGCGCGCATCAGTTTCACCCCCAACCTGCAACGCCACCTCGATGTGGCAGCGCTCAGGGTCAGCGGCAGCACGGTGCAGGCGGTGCTGCACGAGGTCTTCGCGGTCAACCCACGGCTGCGCAGCTACCTGCTGGACGATCAGGGCCGGTTGCGCCCGCACGTGCTGATCTTCGTCGACGCCGAGCAGATAGCCGACCGGCAACGACTGAGCGACAGGGTCGGCGCCGACAGTGACATCTACGTGGTGCAGGCGCTTGCCGGCGGCTGAGACAGCAGGAGATGACTATGTCCGAGGTACTTTATGTGGCGACGCGCAAGGGCTTGCTGAGCTTTGCCCGAACGGGGGATGGCTGGCACCTCGCGCGTACGGGTTTTCTCGGTGAACCGGTGAGCATGGTCTTGCCCGATCGGCGTGATGGCTACCTGTATGCCGCCCTGAATCTGGGGCATTTCGGGCCCAAGCTGTGGCGCTCGACCGATGCCGGGCAGAGCTGGCAAGAGCTCGTCGCCCCGGCCTTCGTGGTGGAGACTGGCACTGAGGGCCCCACGGTGGAGATGATCTGGTCGCTGGAAAGCGGCGGCGCGGATCAGCCGGGCACGCTGTGGGCCGGAACCCTGCCCGGTGCGCTGTTCCGCTCGCGCGATCACGGCGAGTCCTGGGCGCTGGTCGACGCGCTCTGGCAGCGTCCGGAGCGGGCCCAGTGGTTCGGCGGCGGCTACCCGCAACCGGGCATTCACTCGATCTGCGTCGACCCGCGCGCCAGTGAACGGCTCAGCGTCGCGGTGTCCTGCGGTGGCGTCTGGTGCAGCGAGGATGACGGGGCGAGCTGGACCTGCCGGGCCGAAGGGATGCGCGCGGCCTATATGCCGCCCGAGCTGCAGGGGACACCGGAGATTCAGGACCCGCACCGCATGGTGGCCTGCCCGGCGCAGCCCGACACCCTGTGGGTGCAGCACCACAACGGGATTTTTCGCTCGACCGATGGCGCCGCGCACTGGCAGGAAATTCACCACGTCGCACCCTCGAGCTTTGGCTTTGCCGTCGCCGTGCACCCCGTGGATGCGGATACCGCCTGGTTCGTGCCGGCGGTCAAGGATGAATGCCGGGTACCGCCGGGCCAGCGTCTGGTGGTGACCCGCACCCGCGACGCGGGGCGCAGTTTCCAGGCCCTGAGCCGAGGGCTGCCGCAGACCGACTGCTTCGACCTGATCTATCGGCACGGACTGGACATCGACACGAGCGGGCAATGCCTGGCGATGGGCTCGACCACCGGCCATCTGTGGCTATCGGATGACCAGGGTGACAGCTGGCAGGCGTTGGCCGGCAATCTGCCGCCGATCTACGCGCTGCGTTTTGCCTAGGCGGCTGTCAGCTGTAATAGGGCCTTGGCTATGCGCCAGGGGCGGCGATCAGGACGGCATGACGTGGTGCTTGCGCTGAGTTTCTCGTTGGGCGACCCAGTATTCGATCAGCTCGCGCAACTGCGACAACTCCACCGGTTTGGCCATGTGGCCGTCCATGCCGACTTGTCGCGCGCGCTCCTTGTGCTCGCTGAGAATGTGCGCCGTCAGGGCCACCACCGGGGTGCGGTCGCGCTGCTCGACGGTTTCCCACGCGCGCAGCTGTTCGGTGGCGGAGAAGCCATCGAGCACCGGCATCTCGCAGTCCATCAGCACCAGGTCGTAGTGCTGCGTCTTCATCGCGGTAAGCGCTTCTTCGCCATTACTGGCCGTGTCCGGTTTCAGGTTGAGCTTGCCGAGCATGCCGCGAATCACCTTGGTCGAGATGCTGTTGTCTTCGGCGACCAGAATGCGGAAGTCGCTCGGCACACTCAGGGGAGCGCTGACCACGGCCGGGCTGAACAGTGGTGAGGTGCCATCGCTGCCTTGCGCCAGTTCGTCGGCCAGGGTGGCTTTCAGGGTGTAGCCGGCTACCGGTTTGGCGAGGATGCGTTTGATCCCGGCGTTGCGCGCGATGATCTTGCTCGGCGCGTTGCTGATACCGGTCAGCATGATCAGCAGGATGTCGTGGTTGAGGTTGGGGTCTTCCTTGATCTTCGCCGCCAGCTGCATGCCGGTCATGCCGGGCATGTCCTGGTCGAGCAGGACCACATCGAAGTATTCGCGCAGATTCGCCTTGGTGCGCAGCAGCGCCAGGGCCTCCTTGCCCGAGGGCACGGCACTGACGCTCAGGCCCCAGGCGGCGCATTGCTGCATCAGTACCTTGCGGCAGGTGTCGTTGTCATCGACCACCAGCAGGCGTGCGCCTTGCAGCGGGCCGTCCAGGTCGGCGGTGGGCTGCTCCAGGCGCTGGCTGTCCAGGGGCAGGCTCAGCCACAGGGTCGAGCCTTGATTGCCGCCACTCTGGATGCCGAACTCGCCGTCCATCAGACGCACCAGTTGACGGGCGATGATCAGGCCGAGGCGGCCGCCGAGCTTGGTCGCGGCGAGGAAGTCCTTGCTGTGCAGTTCGGTATTGAGCAGGGCATCGCGCTCGCTGGCGTGCAGTGGCTGACCGCTGTCCTGCACGGCGATGCGCAGGCGCGGTTCGCCGCTGCTGGTGTCGAGGGCGGCGACCAGCAGGATCTCGCCTTCGTCGGTCTGCTTGAAGGCGTTGTCCAGCAGGCTCAGCAGGGTCTGGCGCAAGCGCGTCGGATCGCCGCTGATCACCCGCGGCACCTGCGGTTGCATGAAGCTGATCAGCTCGACCCTCTGTTGTTCGGCCTTGGCGCGGAAGATATCCAGGCAGTCTTCGATCAGCGCGTTCAGATCGAACTGCACATCGTCCAGCTCGATCTGCCCGGACTCCAGTTTGGAGATGTCGAGGATCTCGTTGATCAGGGTCAGCAGCTCGTTGCCGGAGCTGTGGATGGTCTGTACGTAATCGCGTTGCTTGGTCGACAGCGGGGTGCCGAGCAGCAGCTCGGTCATGCCCAGGACGCCATTCATCGGCGTGCGGATTTCATGGCTGATCTTGGCCAGAAATTCGGCCTTGGCCCTCAACTCGGCGGAGCTGGCGGCCAGCGCGCTGCTGGTGCTGTACTGATCCTGGACGATGTGCCGCTGGCGTTCGCTCGCCGCCATGCTGAGGATGAAACCACCGAGTACGATCACCGCCAGCAGGCCATAGGCCAGCCAGTCGGATGGCACCGACCAGTAGCCGAACAGCACCGGGAGGGCGCCGACAAAGGCCGCGCAAAATACCAGCAGCGCCAGGCTGAACAGGCGTGCCGGCCGGTAGCCATGGTGCCAGTGGTACAGCGCCACCAGCAGAATGCTCAGCCCGGTCACCGCGGTGAGCCCGTAGACCAGTTGGTTGAACTGCAGGTTGGTGGCGATCAGCAGGACCAGGCACAGCAGGCCGATCAGCACGAGCTCGCCGACCAGCAGGCGGGTCAGTGGGGTATTGGCGCAAACCTTGTGGAAGAAACTGGCGGTAAAGCCCAGGGCGCACAGCATGGCCAGGAGCATCGAGAAGTTGGCGATCTGCGGCTGCAAGGGTAACCAGTCGCCGAGCCAGGGTGAGCTGATGCCCAGCACGCTGAGCGTCGCCACTAGTTGGCAGGCTTGGGTCGCCGCCAGCCACAGGCTGCTGGCGGCACGGCTGTAGGCGAAACGCACGAGGTTGTAGATCACCAGCATGCCGAGGGCGCCGAGCAGCAGGCCGAACAGCAGTGGCCGATCATCGTCGGCGGCCATGGCGTTGGCGCTTTGCAGGCTGATGGTCGGACGCAGGGCGTGCTCCGAAGCGAGCCGCAGATAGATATCCAGGGGTACGTCGGCCTGCGGCAGTGGCAAGAGCAGGTCGCGGCTGGCCAGCGGCCGGCTGGAGAAGGGCAGGCCACTACCGGTGCGCGTGTGGGCGAGTAGCTCATCGCCTTGCAGCACGTACAGGTCGAGGTAGGTCAGGTAAGGGGCGAACACCCGGAGTAGCTGCGCTTGCGTGCGCGCCGGCAAACGGTGATGCAGCCAGAGCGTGGTATCGCCGCCCGGGGTGTACAGCTGGGTGAGGTCGCTGGCAACGAAGCGCGCTTGGTAACGGGGGGAGCGGATGTCGTCCAGCTGCAGGGTGCTGCCGGTTTCGTTGAGTTGCGACCATGCCGCGGCCTGAGCCATCTGCGCAGGCAATCCAAAGAGTGCTGCTAGGACAAGGCAGAGAAACAATCCATTGGCAATCCTGAGCCGGCGCACGGTGAATTCCCTTCGCAAGTAAGTGGCCCGATTATAGCCAAGCCTTTATTCAGCGGAATATGACAAAGGCGGTCAGCTGACCGCCTGTCGACTACTGCCGCTTAATCTTCGCCGCGCTCGCGGGCTATCGCCCGATAGCCGATGTCCGTGCGGTAGAAACAGCCTTTCCAGTCGATCTTTTCGGCTAACTGGTAGGCCTGTTGCTGGGCCGCCCCGACGCTCTCGCCGAGGGCGGTGGCACAGAGTACGCGGCCGCCGGCCGTGACCACCTGGCCGTTCTTGAGTGCGGTGCCGGCGTGGAACACCTTGCCTTGGGGGCTGACGGCGGCGTCCAGGCCGCGGATCGCATCGCCCTTGGCGTAATCGCCCGGGTAGCCACCGGCCGCCAGTACCACGCCCAGGCTCGGGCGTGGGTCCCACTGCGCTTCGATCTTGTTCAGTGCCTGGGCCAGGGCGGCCTCGATCAGCAGAACCAGGCTCGATTGCAGGCGCAGCATGATCGGTTGGGTTTCCGGATCACCGAAACGGCAATTGAATTCGATGACTTTCGGCTGGCCGGCCTTGTCGATCATCAGGCCGGCGTAGAGGAAGCCGGTGTAGACGTTGCCTTCGGCCGCCATGCCCTTGACCGTCGGCCAGATCACCTGATCCATCACCCGCTGGTGCACCTCGGCGGTCACCACGGGAGCCGGTGAGTAGGCGCCCATGCCACCGGTATTCGGGCCGCTGTCGCCGTCGCCGACGCGCTTGTGGTCCTGGCTGGTGGCCATCGGCAGCACGTTGTGGCCGTCGACCATGACGATAAAGCTGGCTTCTTCGCCGTCGAGAAACTCCTCGATCACCACCCGCGAACCGGCATCGCCGAAAGCGTTACCGGCGAGCATGTCGCGCACCGCGTCTTCGGCTTCGCTCAGGGTCATGGCGACGATCACGCCCTTGCCGGCCGCCAGGCCGTCGGCCTTGATCACGATCGGCGCACCCTTCTCCCGCAGGTAGGCCAGGGCCGGCTCGACTTCGGTGAAGTTCTGGTAGTCGGCGCTGGGAATCTGCTGGCGAGCGAGGAAGTCCTTGGTGAAGGCCTTGGAACCTTCCAGTTGGGCCGCGCCGGCGGTAGGGCCGAAGCAATCCAGACCGCGCGAACGGAACAGATCGACCACCCCGGCCACCAGCGGCGCTTCCGGGCCGACGATGGTCAGTTGCACGTTCTGCGCGGCGAAGTCGGCCAGTTGCTCCAGGGCCAGCACGTCGATGGCGACGTTCTCGCACTTGGCTTCGTTGGCGGTGCCAGCATTGCCCGGGGCGACGAAAACCTTCTCGACGCGCGGGTCCTGGGCGACTTTCCAGGCCAGGGCGTGTTCGCGCCCGCCGCTGCCGATGATCAATACGTTCATGTCTCTCTCCTCAAGGAGGCGGGCCTGCGGCCCGATTGGTGGATAAGCAAAGCGTTATCCACCCTACAAATAGCGAGGTCGCGATCGGGCTGGTAGATGCAAGGCGCCTGGTGCTTCCTCAAACGGAGTTGCCTAATGGCAATGAGCATTGAGGGAGTGCCAGGCAACGCCGCAGATGCCTGCCCGAGTGCGGCCGACTTTAGTGCCTAAAGTGGCGCATAGAGGTGAACACCATGGCAATCCCCGCTTCGTCGGCGGCGGCGATGACTTCCGCATCGCGCATCGAGCCGCCCGGCTGGATCACCGCGGTGATGCCGTTGGCGGCGGCGTTGTCCAGGCCGTCGCGGAACGGGAAGAAGGCGTCCGAGGCCATGACCGAACCGGCTACCTGCAGGCCGGCGTGCTCGGCCTTGATCGCGGCGATCCGCGCGGAGTTGACCCGGCTCATCTGGCCGGCGCCGACACCTACGGTCTGGCGGTTCTTGGCGTAGACGATGGCGTTGGATTTGACGAACTTGGCCACTTTCCAGGCGAAGATCAGGTCGTGCACTTCCTGCTCGCTGGGTGCGCGCCGGGTGACGATCTTCAGGTCCTCGGCCTTGATCATGCCGATGTCGCGGCTCTGTACCAGCAGGCCGCCGTTGACTCGCTTGAAGTCCCAAGCGGCGGCGCGTTCGGCCGGCCATTCGCCGCACTCGAGCAGGCGCACATTGGCCTTGGCCGCGACCACTTCACGCGCCGCGGCGCTGATGGTCGGGGCGATGATCACTTCGACGAACTGCCGCTCGACTATCGCTTTGGCGGTTTCGCCGTCCAGTTCGCGGTTGAAGGCGATGATGCCACCGAAGGCCGATTCGCTGTCGGTGGCGTAGGCCAGGTCGTAGGCCTTGCGGATGCCGCCTTCGTTCTCGGGCACCACGGCCACGCCGCAGGGGTTGGCGTGCTTGACGATGACGCAGGCCGGTTTGACGAAGCTCTTCACGCATTCCAGGGCGGCGTCGGTGTCGGCGACGTTGTTGAACGACAGCTCCTTGCCCTGCAGCTGCACGGCGCTGGAGATGCTGGCCTCGCCTTTCTTGGCTTCCACGTAGAAGGCCGCGCTCTGGTGCGGGTTTTCCCCGTAGCGCATTTCCTGGGCCTTGACGAACTGGCTATTGAAGGTGCGCGGGAAGGCGCCGCGTGCTTCGGTGCTGAGGGTCTCGCGGCTCTGGTCGATGGTGCCCAGGTAGTTGGCGATCATGCCGTCGTAGGCGGCGGTATGCTCGAAGGCCTTGAGGGCCAGGTCGAAGCGCTGGGCGTAGGTCAGGCCGCCGGCCTTGAGGCCGTCGAGGATGGCCGCGTAATCGCCGGTATTGACCACTATGGCCACATCTTTGTGGTTCTTCGCCGCGCTGCGGACCATGGTCGGCCCACCGATGTCGATGTTCTCGATGGCGTCGGCCAGGTCACAGTCAGGCTTGGCCACCGTGGCTTCGAACGGATAGAGGTTGACCGCGACCAGGTCGATTGGCTGGATCCCGTGCTGCGCCATGACGTCGCCGTCGAGCGCGCGACGGCCGAGGATGCCGCCGTGGATCTTCGGGTGCAGGGTCTTCACCCGGCCGTCCATCATTTCCGGGAAGCCGGTGTAGTCGGCCACTTCGACCGCGGCCACGCCATTGTCCTTGAGCAGCTTGTAGGTGCCACCGGTGGAGAGGATTTCCACGCCGAGGGCAGACAGCTCACGGGCAAATTCGAGGATGCCGGTCT
>JBFKAF010000068.1:0-10153 GCA_041621735.1 Pseudomonas sp. | reverse complement strand
CGTTGGGGATGTAGGCGACATGAGCCTTACCGATGAACGGCAGTAGGTGATGCTCGCATAGCGAGTACAACTCGATGTGTTTGACCAGCACCATTTCGCTGTTATCGGAGCTGAACAGCGCACCATTGGTCACTTCTTCCAAGGTTTGCTGATAGCCGCGGCAAAGATACTGCATGGCTTTCGCGGCACGCTTGGGGGTGTCGAGCAGGCCTTCGCGGGAAGCGTCCTCGCCAATTTGGCCGAGGATCGCGGTGTAATTCTGTTCCAGGGACATGGATCTTCCTGTGGGGACTATCGGAATGCACAGGAGCGCAGGGTAGGGCGCCGCTGCCAGCCTGGCAAGAGGGCCGTACGCCAGTTGCCCTCATTTCATGCCGCTAGGCAAGCTGCCCAGTCTCCGCCTGGCATATTGGCGGCCGGTACTGTTCGGCCAGTACGCTGCCCGCGCGGGGCGGCGACGAACCCGGATCGGCTTGTTCGGCCGCACGCTTCACTATCGCGCTTCCCGGCCTGGTTATTCGTCGCGCCCGTCCATCATCGTGCGCTTGAGCAGTACGTAAATCGCGCCGGTGCCGCCGTGCTTGGCCAGGCAAGAGGTAAAGCCAAGTACCTGTGGGTGCTGGCGTAGCCAGGTGTTGACGTGGCTTTTGATCATGGGCCTGCGGCCATCCATGCGCACGGCTTTGCCATGGGTGATGCGTGCGCAGCGCACTTCGAGCTTGCTGGCCTCGGCCAGGAACTCCCACAGCGTGTCGCGGGCTTTTTCCACGCTCATGCCGTGCAGGTCGAGACTGCCTTCGAAGGCAATCTGGCCGAGCTTGAGTTTACGCATCTGGCCTTCCTGCACGCCGTTGGCGGCCCAATACAGGGCATCCTCGGGGCCGACGTCGATGACGTACTGGTCGGACAGGCCATCGACCTTGGTCGATTCCACGCGCACCGAGGCCGCCTGGCGCAAGGTGGCCAGCTGTTTGCGGTCGCTTTTTGGTTTGCCGGTGTCTGCGCGGTCGTGCTTGATTGGCTTGACGCCGCGTAGTTCGGCTTTGAACAGGGAGAAATCGTCGTCTTGCATCTGGGCCTCCACGAAGGCCGCTAGTGTAACCAAGCTGATGGCTTTGGTGCTGCCTGGATAGGCGGGCACTTCAATCGCGTTTTCTCATCAGGTGCGGCGCCATGCTCAGATCGTTGCCGCGGCGCATGCGCCGACGGCATGTACGCCACAATGCAATACCGCCCCAGAGCAGCAGCAGGCCCACCAGCAACAACACGCCCGCGGCGCCGGGCGAGTCATTCAGCGGACCGAGTGCCGGTGGCCGGCCGAGCAAGGTGGCACTGCCCGCCATCGCCAACAATACGCCGAAGCTGGCGAACAGTGCCCCTAGGGCGGCAAGCAAACGCAAGCGCCAGTTGCCCGATTCGCGTGGGCGTAGGCGGCGGGCGTCGAAACCATCGGATAACTTCATTCCGATTTCCTCAGAGGGTATCGGCGGTATGACCGGCACCGGGTGCCGTGGTTCAAAACATCATCGCGCAGGGTCGCAGGATGTGACCTTGCGCGCGTTTCAGTCTCCGCATGCCTCAGACCAAAGCGCTGGCTTGCGGTACCAGGGCCGCGAAGTTATCGGCCAAGGCGATCATCTCGGCGCGGTGCATGTCCGCTGCGCTGATTATCTTGCCGTCGGGGGTCGGCAAGTCGCGGGTGGCGCAGGCGGCATCGACCAGGGTGCAGCGGTAACCATAATCCTTGCTGGCGCGCACCGTGGTGCTGATGCTGGAGTGGGTCATGAAACCGCAGACGATCAGATCCAGATGGCCGAGTGCTTGCAGTCGTTCATGCAGGTCGGTGCCGGCGAAGGCATTCGGTAGGCGTTTCTCCACGACGATCTCGCCCGGCAGTGGAGCAACCTCGGGCAGGTGATGGCCGCGTGGCCCGCGAGGATCGAGCAGGCCATCGGGAATCCCCAGGTGCTTGACGTGGACGATCGAGGCGCCCATGCCGCGTGCGGCCGTCAAGAGTTTGCTGATTTCTGCGAGAGCCGCTTCCAGGCCAGGCAATTGCAGCACACCACTGCGGTACTCCTCCTGTGCATCGATGATCAACAGGGTGGCATTGCTCAGGCTGGCCGGCGCATGGCTGCGGCCAGTGAGTTGGAACAGGGTTTGCGGATAGGACATGGGAGGACTCCTCGCTGGCGCGGACAACTGCACCTATTGTCCGCCTGTGCAGCGCTGCTGTGAACCTCTGCGATAAACCGACTTGCGAGCGACAGATGGCGCACGCAGAATCGAACCACTCCAGAAACCCTGGAGTCGTATGGCAAAAGGAGTTGCTTATGTACCTGATATCGCAGTTTTCCGCGCATTTCTGGCTGTTATTCTCCCTGGCGGTGTCCATCGCGGTGATTCGCGAACTCAGGCGCAATCGCCCCGAGCCATCCTGGCGGACGACTCGGCGGAAAAAGTAGCGGGGCGAGTGCCCCACAGAACACTGGGCGGCGTGTCTCAATAGAAGCCGAAGACCTGAAATTGCAGGTACCAGACCCCCAGTGAACCGAAGAAGTTGACCAGAATGGCGGGCAGGAACTTCAGGTGCACACCGAAGCTGTAAGTTTTGTCCAGCGACATGGCCATTACCCCAGCGGCCGAGCCGACCACGGTCAGCGAGCCGCCGATACCCACCATCAGCGCGTTGAGTGCCCACTGATCCAGACCCAGCTCCGGGTTGGACATCAGTGCGGCGGCTTCCACCGGTACGTTATCCATCACCCCGGAGGCAACACCGAGGATCATGTTGACGGCGGTCGGGCTCATCAGCTCGAACAGCTGTGAGATATAGGTCAGCCAGCCCACATGGTTAAGGGCGGAAACCGCGGTGATGATGCCGATAAAGAACAACAGGGCGTTCCATTCGACCTTCTGCAGCTGATCCTGCCAGGGTAGCTCGATGCCGCGATGCATCAACAACCAGGCATACAGGGCCACCATGCCCAGGGCGATGCCGATGGCGAACTCGATGCTGACTTTCAGCAGGATGTTGCACAGTACCGCGGCGACTATGGACACGAAACCGACGATGGCCAGGCCGGCGCCACCCGGTTTCAGGGCGGTTTCCGATTGATCCGCCAAGTGAATCAGGTTCTGTCCGTCGAGTTTGCGCAGGTAGAACAGGTGCAGGGTGGCGGCGAACAGCAGCCAGCCGATCAGCGCCGAAGGAATCAGCAGCAGCAGCCCGGCAATGCTGATTTTACCGGCCAGCACTATCATCAGGCTGGTCGAGGTGCCGAGAAACCAGACGCCGCTGTTGGAGGCCACCACGATATTGCACAGTGCCACGTGGGTGTAGCGTGGATGGGTGGAGATGCTTTTCACCGTCTTGCCGAAAATCATCGCCGTGGTGATGTTGTTGAGGAAGGGCGAGAGCAGAGCCGACAGCGCGCCGGTGGCCCAGAACATGCCTTTGGCACCCAGGCCTTTGCGCATCAGGTAGCCGTTCAGGGCAGTGAACACGTTTCGCTCATTGAGCAACTCCACAATCATCCACATGAACGCCATGAAGGCGATCAGGCCGAACAGTTCTTCCTTGGTTTCGCTCTGGGCGTGGAGGAAATACTGGAAACCGTTGGGGTCGCTGAGGGCGTAGTGCGCGCCAATTACGATCAAGCCGGACATCATGAACATGGCCGGCTTGAATTTATCCATCTCTAATTGTGCTTCAAAAACGATAAGCGTCATTCCAATTAGGAATATCGCCAGCACGAGCAAGCCCGTGAGCGAGAAGGGTTCTATGACCATTACTGGGGGTCTCTAAACAAAGGGATAGGAAGGGTTATGAAATCGTTGCAAATTATATCGGTGCGCCAGACGCTTTGGCAGCGGTACTTTCGTGTAGACGCGGCGTTTTAGTTCGGCAATGCGTCGCTTGCCGACGCTTCGGTTAAAATGGCCCACCCTTTGACCGGAGAGACCCTGTGACTGCCGCTACCCCCGCCACCCAAACCCGTCTGCGCACCCTGCGCGATTACATTCGTTGGGCGGTCAGCCGCTTTCATAACGAAGGGCTGTTTTTCGGTCACGGCACAGACAATGCTTGGGATGAGGCGCGGCAGCTGGTGCTCGGCGCGCTGCATTTGCCCTGGGAAATTGCCGACAGTTACCTCGATTGCCGCCTGGAGGATGCTGAGCATGCCCAGCTGCATGCCTTGCTCGAGCGGCGCATCAACGAGCGCGTACCCACCGCCTACCTGCTGGGTGAGGCCTGGTTCTGTGATCTGCCATTTCTGGTGGATGAACGCGTACTGATTCCCCGTTCGCCCATTGCCGAGCAGATCGCCCGGCACTTCGAGCCCTGGTTGGCGCATGAGCCGGCACGCATTCTCGACCTGTGCACCGGCTCCGGTTGCATCGGCATCGCCTGTGCCTATGAGTTTCCCGAGGCTGAAGTGGTGTTGGCCGACCTGTCATTCGAGGCGCTGGAAGTCGCCAACCAGAATATCGAGCGGCACGACCTGGAAGAGCGCGTCTATACGGTGCAGGGCGATGGTTTCGCCGGCCTGCCGGGTCAGCGTTTCGATCTAATCGTGTCCAACCCGCCCTACGTCGATGCCGAAGACTTTGCCGATATGCCGGTGGAGTATCAGCACGAACCGGCCATGGGCTTGGCCTGCGGTAACGATGGCCTGGACCTGGTGCGGCGGGTGTTGGCCGAGGCCGCCGACCATCTGACGGAGAGAGGCACGCTGATCATCGAGGTGGGCAACAGCCAGGTGCATGTCGAGTCGCTGTACCCGGAAGTGGATTTCACCTGGCTGGAGTTCGAGCGCGGCGGTCATGGCGTGTTCCTGCTGGCGGCGCAGCAGTGCCGTGAACATCAGCAGCTGTTTCGCGAGCGTCTTCACGGTTGAGTGCGCCCTTTGCGAAATCCAGCAAGAGCCGCTCGGCTCGCTGGGTTTCGGCAAACATACGCCTCTACCCAGACTACCTTGATGGTCGCTGTCAGTGAGTTGGTCACCCGCTAGCTAGCGCGTCGCCATCCAGATCAGCAGGCCCGTCTGGAACAGGCAGAAGGCGATCAGGCAACTGATGCTGAAGCGCAGGCTGCCGTCCTCTCGTTTGAAACGGTCGATGCGCTCTCCCAGCTTGCGGATAGTCACGTCTTGTTCGTGCAGGTTCTGGTCCGCCTGCTGCAATATGGCTGCGGCATCGAGCAGATCGACCAGTTGCACCTTCTCGGTCGACCAATCGCTGCGCAGATCGTCAACCCGCGTGGCGCGGTAACGTGCCTTCAGTTGCAGCGGGTCGAGGTACTCGACGACGAAACCCTGGGCTTCTAAGCAATGGTCGCGGCGCACACGCAGGTCCTCGCTCAGCGCGTCCCTGGCCGGCAACGCGGCGCCTTCTACTTGATAGTCGGGGCAGCGTTGCTTGGCCCAGTCGATGCCCAGCGCCAGCAAGAAACGCCCCAGGCCGCGATTGCCCGGCTCGATGTGCAGGCCCTTTTCCGGGCCGAAGCGGGCTTCCTTATTGCGCCGGTCGATCCACACTTCGAGCACGTTGTGTTGTTTGTGCGTGCGTTGGCCGGGCAGCTGCACGCTCAGGCGCAGCAGGCTTTGTTCCTGGCTATGCCGTTCCACTCGAGCCAGTTGCACGAAACGCAAGGGCCGGGCTCCGGTGTAGCGATCGGTTGGCAGTGGCGCTAAACGCAGCAGGCGAAAGTGTTCCGGCTCGAGGTCGGCCCAGGGGTGGGCTTTTTCAACCGCCGCAGCGCCAACGCTGTCGGTGGGTGGGGCATCGGTAGTGGTCATGAACGGCGGTCCTATGCGCGCAACCAGCGCTCACTTTGTGCTGGTAGTGTGTATATCGGCCGATTTAGCTGTGGCTGGAGGGTAGGGCTGTAGCAGTGCGCTGGATAAAGCTGACGATCTGCTCGGTCAGCAGCCGTGCCAGGGGCAGCCGAGGGTTATTGTAGGAAGCCAGCTGCGCCTTCAAATCCAGGGGCACGATGCGCAGCACATGGTTCATGCCCTCGATCAGCGCCAACTCGGCGTCGGGATTGGCGGTTTTAAGCTGTTGGGCATCGCCCACGTCGACCTGGATATCGTGACTGCCCTGGACGATCAGCGCCGGTATCCGCACGATCCGCACGCGCGCGAAGGCCTCGGCGGGGTGCTGGCGGAACAGTGAGATCAGATAGGGCTGCACGCTGGGGCGAAACAGTACCTGTAGCTCGTCGGCTACCTGCTCGGTTTGGCGCCCGGCCAGCAGCGCGTCGAGCAGCGCGTTGCTCTGCGCCAGCAACTTGGGCGGCAAGCGGTAATGCAGCTGCTCGCGCAGCACCTGGTCGAGTGGGCGGGAACTGCCAGCCAGTGAAATCAGCGCGTCGGCGCCGGCTGCTGGCGCCGCCAGGCTGGCGATCAGGGCGCCTTCGCTGTGGCCGATCAGAATCAGTCGACTGAATTGGCTGTCGGCCTTGAGCAGCCGCCCCCAGGCCACGGCGTCGGCGACATACTGCTCGACGTTCAAGTCCCGCTCGTCCGGGGTGGCCGCCTGGCTGGCGGCCACCCCGCGTTTGTCGTAGCGCAGGCTGGCGATGCCCTGTTTGGCCAAGGCTTGGGCCAAGCGTTTGAGGCTGTCGTTATGCCCGCCGGCGGGATTGTTGCCGTCGCGGTCGGTCGGGCCGGAGCCGGCGATCAGCAGCGCGATGGGCAGCGGCCGATCGCTGTGGGGCAGTAACAAGGTGCCATACAGCGTGCCCTGTCCGGTCTGCAGGCTGAGTGGGCGTTGCTCGGTGGTGTGTGGCGTGGCCTGGGCCAGGCCGGCAAGCAGGGGCAGAATCAACAGCAAGACTCGCAGCATGGCGGTGCACTATGGCGGCAGGAACCTGTTGGACGCGCCCAACGGCTTAAGGTTCGAGGGGTGAACTGGACGGGCGCCGCGGGTATACTCGCGGCCTTCTATTGTGTCGGGGGCTGGCGCGCGCGAGCAAGCGCGGTGGCAGGCCCTGGGCTGAATCTCGCGGAGCGTTTTGCACATGTCCGGCAATACTTACGGCAAGCTGTTCACCGTCACCACTGCTGGCGAAAGCCATGGTCCGGCACTGGTCGCCATCGTTGACGGCTGCCCGCCGGGCCTGGAACTGAGTCTTGAGGACATGCAGCGCGACCTCGACCGGCGCAAGCCGGGCACCAGCCGCCATACCACCCAGCGTCAGGAAGACGACGTGGTGGAGATCCTCTCCGGGGTGTTCGAGGGCAAGACCACCGGCTGCGCCATTGGTTTGCTGATCCGCAATACCGACCAGAAGTCCAAGGACTACTCGGCGATCAAGGACCTGTTCCGCCCGGCCCACGCCGACTACAGCTATCACCACAAGTACGGGATTCGCGACTACCGCGGCGGTGGCCGCAGCTCGGCGCGCGAGACCGCCATGCGCGTGGCCGCCGGCGCCATCGCCAAGAAGTATCTGGCCAGTCAGGGCATCCTCATTCGCGGCTACATGAGCCAGCTCGGGCCGATCGAAATCCCCTTCAAGAGCTGGGACAGCGTCGAGCAGAACGCCTTCTTCAGCCCCGACCCGGACAAGGTGCCTGAGCTGGAGGCCTACATGGACCAGCTGCGCCGCGACCAGGATTCGGTCGGCGCGAAGATCACCGTGGTCGCCGAGGGCGTGATGCCCGGCCTCGGCGAGCCGATCTTCGATCGCCTGGATGCCGAACTGGCCCATGCCCTGATGAGCATCAACGCGGTCAAGGGTGTGGAAATCGGCGCCGGTTTCGCCAGCGTCGCCCAGCGCGGCACCGAGCATCGCGACGAGCTGACCCCGCAAGGCTTCCTGTCGAACAACGCCGGCGGGATTCTCGGCGGGATTTCCTCGGGCCAGCCGATCGTCGCTCACCTGGCGCTGAAGCCAACCTCTAGCATCACCACGCCGGGCCGCTCGATCGACGTCGACGGCAATCCGGTGGAGATGATCACCAAGGGGCGTCACGATCCTTGCGTGGGCATCCGCGCCACGCCGATTGCCGAGGCGATGATGGCCATGGTGCTGATGGACCACCTGCTGCGCCAACGCGGGCAGAACGCTGGCGTCAGCGTCGCCACGCCGGTGTTGGGGCAGCTCTGAGGCATGCCGCTGGGCAAGCCATGAGCCCCGCGTTGCCTTACTGGCGCCTGTCCGGCTTTTACTTCTTCTATTTCTCCCTGCTCGGCGCCACGGCGCCGTTCCTGGCGCTGTATTTCGATCACCTGGGGTTTTCCGCGGCGCGCATCGGCGAGCTGGTGGCCATTCCCATGCTGATGCGCTGCGTCGCGCCGAATCTATGGGGCTGGCTGGGTGATTACACGGGCCGCCGGCTGGCCATCGTGCGCTTCGGCGCGGTCTGCACCCTGCTGTGTTTCGCCGGCATCTTCATCAGCCAGAGCTACGCCTGGCTGGCCTTGATCATGGCCCTGCACGCGTTCTTCTGGCATGCGGTGCTGCCGCAGTTCGAGGTGATCACCTTCGCTCATCTCAAGGAGCAGGCCGCGCGCTACAGCCGGATCCGCCTGTGGGGCAGCATCGGCTTCATCGTCGCGGTGGTCGGCTTGGGGGAGCTGTTCGAGTTGCTCAGCCTGGATGCCTATCCCTGGGCGCTGATTCTACTGATGAGCGGCATCGTCATCAGCAGCTGCTGGGTGCCCAATGCGCAGCCGCTGATGAGCCCGAACAGCCCGGAACTCGGTGGCTTTCTCAAACAGCTGCGGCGGCCGGGGATTCTCGCGTTCTACCTGAGTGTCGGCTTGATGCAGCTGAGCAACGGCCCGTACTACACCTTTCTCACTTTGCACCTGGAGGCGCTTGGCTACGCGCGCGGGTTGATCGGCCAGCTCTGGGCCCTGGGCGTGGTCGCCGAGATCGTGCTGTTCCTGTTTATGGCCCGGTTGCTGGCGCGCTATTCGCTGCGCACGGTGTTGCTGGCGAGCTTTCTGATCACCGCGCTACGCTGGTTGTTGCTGGGTAATCTGGCCGATCATCTGCTGGTGCTGCTATTCGCCCAGTTGATGCACGCGGCGACCTTCGGCAGCTTTCATGCGGCGGCCATCCATTTCGTCCAGCGCAGTTTTGCCGACCGCCAGCAGGGTCAGGGTCAGGCGTTGTACGCCACCCTGGCTGGAGTGGGGGGCGCCTTGGGCGCACTCTATTCGGGCTATAGCTGGAATACCCTGGGGCCCGCCTGGACCTTTGCCATCGCCAGCCTGATAGCCCTGGCGGCTGCCTATATCACCGCCACCCGCATGCGAGAGGAGAGGCCATGAGCCTGAGCCGCGAACACCTCGCCCAGCAGATCATCGACGCGGGGCGCTTTCTCTATCAGCGTGGCTGGTCGCCGGCCACCAGCAGCAATTATTCGGCGCGCCTGTCGCCCTGCGAGGCGTTGCTGACCGTCTCCGGCAAGCACAAGGGCCAGTTGGGTCTCGACGATGTGCTGGCCACCGATATGCAGGGACGCAGCCTGGAGGCGGGCAAGAAGCCTTCGGCGGAAACCCTGCTGCATACCCAGTTGTACAACTGGAAAGCCGAGATCGGCGCGGTGTTGCACACCCACTCGGTGAATGCCACGGTGCTGTCGCGGCTGAGCCTGAGCGACTCGCTGGTGTTCGCCGACTACGAGTTGCAGAAAGCCTTTGCCGGCATCGGCAGCCACGAGTCCCAGGTCGAAGTGCCGATCTTCGACAATGACCAGGACATCGCCCGGCTGGCGGCCAAGGTACAACCCTGGCTGGATCAGCACCCGGACTGCGTGGGCTACCTGATTCGCGGGCACGGCCTGTACACCTGGGGCGCGCAGATGAGCGATGCTTTGCGCCAGATCGAGGCCTTCGAGTTTCTCTTCGAGTGCGAGCTCAAGGTGCGCGCCCTGCACAAGAGTTGATACGGATTTCCCTAGGCTGGGTAGAGGGGCTTTCTGCCGAAATCCAGCAGGGGCTATGCAGCGCTGGGTTTCGCTGCGCTCTACGCCAGCCTACGACATTAAATTGAGAGAGTATTGAATATGAGCAGCCTGAGCGTTTACCACGAGTCTTCCCCCGATCTGCCGAACAAGGTACTGACCCACCTCGAGGACATCGCCAGCACCCTGGCCGAAGTCGGCGTGCGCTTCGAGCGCTGGCAAGCCGT
>JBFKAF010000067.1:0-10158 GCA_041621735.1 Pseudomonas sp. | reverse complement strand
CGGGCCGCATCCAAGCTCTGCGGATGCATGCGCCGCAACGCGGCGGCCTCCGGCAACTGATCCATCAACCGGTAGAAATCATCGACCAGGCGGCGCAGGCCATCGATGCCCCCTGCGGCCTGGTAAGAGGCGTCAGCCACGCCGAAAGGCGGATTGTTCATGGCACAGCTTCCTGGGGAAAACCACAGAGTACAAGGCTGCCGGACCTGGCCTGTCAACCGGGCACGGCGGATGGGATAGTCGACGCTATGACCGGGACGCTTCGCAAGCGCCGGGCACACCCGCCCGCGCGCGCTTCGTCGGCAGGAGCTTGCGCGTCGTGTCGACAAAGATCGTGATCCCCTCGCCTACCCGCCGAGGTGCTGCTCGATGCGCTATTGCTGGCATCGATGTTTACCATCAGCCCAATGAAGTTCTCTTAAAAAACCTCGGGCGTACCATCTGCTCCGTACCCAACCAACACCCCCGGAGCACACCACCATGAAACGTCAACTCATTCTCAGCTTTGCTTTCTCTGTACTGGCCGCCAACGTTTTTGCTGCCTCCTCCGCTCAACCGGTTGTTGCTGAAGGCGGCTCGGATCGCCTGATCGAAAGCCGCATTGCCGAAGGTGGTGCTGATCGCCTGATCGACAACCGCGTCGCCGAAGGTGGCTCTGATCGCCTGATCGACAACCGCGTCGCCGAAGGCGGTTCTGATCGCCTGATCGACAACCGCGTCGCCGAAGGTGGTGCTGATCGCCTGATCGACAACCGCGTCGCCGAAGGCGGTTCTGATCGCCTGATCGACAACCGCGTCGCCGAAGGCGGCTCGGACCGCCTGATCGACAACCGCGTCGCCTAAGCTAGCTCCGACTGTCTGATCGAGAACACCGTATGACTGAATCGGAACCGCTGCCAGATATAAGCCGGCCTCATCAGCCGGCTTTTTTTGCCTGCCGATCTGCTCAGGAAACAACAGGGAACAGACCACGTTGTTCGTTTGAGCGCACAGGGCCGGCTGACCACTGCTCGCAGACTTTTCATCTCTTCCCGCCCTGCAAGCGAGTCTCTGTGCCTCGCCGATAGCTGCAGCAGTGGCTGACTGCTCTGCGTTCCTCCGCGCTCGACTCCGTCAGCAAGTAACCCGAATAGCCGCACGCTGGAAAACGCTTCGCGGTTTTCCACCCTCCGAATCAACCCTCAGGGCGCGCCGAACAGCGCGGTCCAGTAAATCCCCGCATCGCTCTTGGGGTCGGTCGCATAGGCGGCGCCCAGCTCGCTGAACTGCGGGTTCATCAGGTTGGCGCAATGACCGGGGCTGGATAGCCAGCCGTCGACCACCTGGCGCGTGGCGTCCAGCCCGGCGGCGATGTTCTCGCCGATCTGCCGACCGTTGTAGCCGGCCAGTTCCGCCCGGTCGCCCGGGGTGCGGCCATCACGGTCTTGGTGGGCGAAGAAGTTGCCGTTGGCCATGGCCCGGCTATGGGTTTCGGCGGCCGCGCCCAGCGTGGCGTTCCACACCAGCGGCGCCGCAGCGGCGAACGACTGGCCGCCGCACTGGTGCGGTTGTGCACGCACGGCGTTGACCTGTTCGAGCAGCTGCTGCCCTTCTGCCTGCCAGTCGCCCAGGCGCCCGCCCAGCAGCGGCCGCGCCAGCACGATGCGCCAGTCGCGCTGCAGCCGGCTCACGCCGATGTCGACGAACTGCGGGTCGAGCAAAACCTGGCAGTAGCTCTCCCGCAGCACCTTCATCGCCGCAGGCGCATCGCGCGGCCCGGACAGGCTGATGGCCTGCACATTGACCATGGGATAGGCGGTGCGCGCCAGCGCCTGCTGCAGGTCGCCGCCACCGCTGGCGGGCAGCACCAGGCGCGGGTCGGCCGTCAGCGGCAGCAATTCCTCGGAGGCTTGTTCCGCGCAGCGCTGCACTTGGCTGCGATAGGCGTTGATCGACTCGACCAGCCGCGTCTCCTCGTTCGCGCTGGCGACGACGGCAACGACCAGCCCCAGCGAGCACACGACGAAACGCAGAACGGATGACCTGACATGCATGGCAACTTCCCTCGACCTGAGTGCACCGATGATCAGCCAAAAGCACTGGCGTCATTTGATAGCCGACCAGCAAGGCGGCTCGGGCAACGCTACATATTCACCATAGCCCCCTGTTCTGTACAGCAGATGCCAGATGTACCGCGTAGCGCCGGCAAGCGGCCTACTACGAATAGGAGGTTTCGGTCGACTCAGGTGCAACCACCTGCGCGCGCGTGGTCGGGAACAACTGGCGGGCAATGTCGACGAAGGGCGTGACGATCAGGCCGTAGAGCGTCAGGTAGCGGTGGGAATCCTGCTCGGCGGTGCCAAAGCTGATGGCTTCCGGCGTCGAGCGAGTGACGTAGAGCGTGCCGAACATCCAGTCCCACAGCGACAGGTTGGTGCCGAAGTTCTTGTGGAAATGCCGGGGCGCGTCGCTGTGGTGAATCTGGTGCTGGGCCGGGCTGTTCAGCACATGTTCGATCACTGGCCCGAACGACAGCCAGACATGGCTATGGCGCAGGTTGGCCGCCAGGGCGCTGCAGATAAACACCAGGTAGGTCACGCCGAACAGGGTGTAACGGCTGATCTCCCCGCCACAGGCATACCAGAAGGCACCGGCGTAGGCGCCAAGGCAGACCGCGCTGGCCAGTTTGCCGACGATCTTCTCCACGAAATGCACCCGGCTCGCAGTCACCGGCACCAGCACCGGCGCCGAGTGATGGACCTTGTGGAAGGCCCACAGCCAACGGCAATGGAAGGCCCGGTGAACCCAGTAATGGGTGAAGTCGCTGACCAGAAACACCCCCAGCCCGTAGAGCAGGGACAACGAGAGGTTCTGCCCCAGCTGCGGGCGCGCGCCCCAGAGGTTGCTGAAAAAAGCCAGGTAATCGGCGGCGCGCAGGATATGCGGGTCGACCAGGGCGACGATCGGCAGCACCAGCGCAACCTTAAGGATGGCCCGCACGAAGTAGTAGCGGTAATCCAGCAGCGCCGAGCGATGGAAATTGACCCGGCTGCCGCCGATGAACTGCCAGAACGAGCGCGCGTCGGTCAGCCCGCGCTGGCGCCTGAAGCGGAACAGGCCATAAGCGACGGCGTAGGACACGCCGAGAAACAGCACGCCGAAGCGCCCATTGAGATCGAAAATACCGGAAAACTGCTCGATGACCGGCTCGATCGCCAGTTCGTTCAGGTGGTCATGAATAGTCGAGAGAACACCCACAGCAGGCCGGCCCAGATGAAAAGGCGCAAATTATAAATAAAATCGCAATCGTTCGCTAATGAGAACAACTGTCAGCGAAACCAGGCTCTGTGGCCAGAAGGGGGTGATGGGTTGATCGTGCTTTGCGTCGCTCACTGCCGAACGGCCAGACTCGGCCATACGCCCCAACAGGCGGCCGAACGGCATGGATCCAGGAGATAGATGGCACAGGCGGGCCCGAACGAGTCACCCATGACCTCAAACGCTGTACATGCGGCAGCAGGCGCGGAGCCCGCACGTCAGCGACTAGCGCTTCGCGGCCAAGGCCGCTCCCACAGTTCTGACCGTGCCACACTCGAACAAGGCAGCGATCACCCGGCGGCAAGGGAACCTTCGCGAGATTCCCGAGACTAATCCTCACCCTTTCTTTCCTAGCTGGAATCCCTGCCATGCGCACTCCCGCCCGCTTGCTCCTGCTGAGCGCCGCTGCCCTGTCCTTGTCTGCCTGCTTCAATGACGCGCCACCCGACGACCAGAGCAGTCTGTGCACTTACAACACCGACCCCCAGGCGGAGCGCTGCAAGGCCGGGCAGATGGCCTGGTTCCGCCCGGATCAAGGCCAACCCATCAGCGAGCAGATGGCCCTGAGCGTGGCCGCGGCCTATTGCGACTTCAATTATCAGGTGATGTCCAACAAAGCCGGCGTGCTCTGCGTGTTCACCGATAAACGCCTGGATGTGGTCAAGTAACGACCACACCGGCTTCCTTGCCGAACATTCGCAACCAGGCCTAACCCGGCCCGCAACAGCGGCCGGGCTTATCAACCTGAGCAAACGCCGTCCCCCACGATTCAGTTCCTCGGCGAAAGCCGCTAGGCTGGAAGGCCATTCCCGAGGACAAGGCACCAGCATGCACGACACCCCTCTCCAAGATCTGGCCGCACCTGAAGGTGTCTGTTATGGCTGCGGCGGGCGCAACCCGCACGGGCTACACGTCAAAAGCTACTGGCATGAAGACGGTGTGCACGTAATGGCCGAGCACCTGCCCGACGCCCAGTACTGTGGCTGGCCAGATCTGGTCTACGGCGGGCTGATCGCCATGCTGGTGGACTGCCATTCGAACTGGACGGCCATGGCCTACCACTACCGCGCGGAAAACCGCGAGGCCGGCAGCCTGCCGCGTATCGACTGCGTCACCGGCAACCTCGGCATCAAGTTCATCAAGCCGACGCCAATGGGTGTGCCCCTGACCCTGAAGGCCCTGGTTGAGGGCGAAGTCGGGCGCAAGACTCGGGTGATCTGCGAGGTATATGCCGACGGCGTGCTCACCGCCATCGGCGATTCCACCTTCGTGCGCGTCGACACCACGCAGCTGCGGGCCGCCGCCCATGGCCGCGAAGCCTGAGGCACAGCCACCTGACATAGGCGCCGCGCATAGCGCGCCTCCCCACCAGGCCGCCGCGCTGTGCGACTGCAGAGGAAAAGGCCTGTCGCCCGATCGATGCAGTCGAATGCCACGCGGCTAACCCAGCTGATCGACCATCACCGCGTTGGTATAGATCAAGCTGCCGTCGCTCGCCCGATGCCCGACCAGATGGAACTGGCCACGCTGGTCGCCCTTGCTCAGATAGACGCGCAACTGGCAATCGGATAAGGCGCCGCACTGCTCCGGCGTGACCAGTTCCAGCGTGCTCATATCGACGTCGACCATCACTTCGGGCTCATGGGTTTCCTGCAGACGCTCCTCGGCCTGCTCCAGACGCAAGTGGTCGGCCTCATTGACGCGAAAGTGGATTTCCCCGATTGGAGTGGATTTCTGGTCGCCGCTGGCTTTGCACCAGCCTTCGATGGTCAAGGTATTCATAGCGAGACCTCCTGAAGTGGACACCTGGGCACTGTCGCGCCCTCCTCAACCATTTTAGACAACGCGCAAGGCGGCGTTAACCCATTGACCCAGGGGCCAGGTTAGACCGCCGCAAAACCGCCCCCGGCCAAACGAAGTGAGGAGCGGTCGCTCCAGCACTGCAGTATGGGTTGGCGCAATCGCAACGATAGCGGACAGGGGCCCACCGGCCTGATCCAGCCTTGCCAGCATTTGATTAGCCCCACGTTTGCGGTAGGCTGCGCACCTAATCTGAAAGGAGTAATCCCCATGGCCAAAGCCACTGCCCGTCACATCCTGGTTGCCACCGAAGCCAAGTGCAACGAATTGAAAGCCTCCATCGAAGCGGGCGCCGATTTCGCCCAGGTCGCTAAAGACAACTCGACCTGCCCGTCCAGCCGCCAAGGTGGCGACCTCGGCTCGTTCGGCCCAGGCCAGATGGTTAAAGAGTTCGACAGCGTGGTATTCAGCGCCCCGTTGAATGTCGTGCAAGGCCCGGTAAAAACCCAGTTTGGTTACCACTTGCTCGAAGTCACCAGCCGCCAGGACTAACTTCTAGCGTCCCGCCAACGAATTGATCGTGCTCAGCTAACCAGGCTCCTGGGCGCAACACCCTCGCCGCGCGTGGGCACGATCAACTTCGTACGGCACAGGCATTAACCCAGTCGCCTGTGCGCTCCAAAAAGCCAGAAATAGCCCCGAAGCCTCCGCCGCGACAGACGGCCAGCTCGCACCAAGCCAACGAGTGGCGATCTGCGCCACATTTTCGCAGCGGGCGCCCTCGCGGCCCGGTGTCCTGCCCGCGCATACGGACAGGCCGCAGGAACACCGGCACGGTAGCGATACTTGTCAGAGGCCGTCACTTCACCAGCAGCACCGGCACGGGCACCGCATGCACGACCCGAGTGGCCACCGAACCCAACAACATGCCGGTGAAACTGCCCAAGCCGCGCGTACCCATCACCACTGTGTCGCAACCGAGCTGCTTGCTAGCGATGCTCACCTGCTCAGCCACGTTGCCGAGCAGGGCATGAGTTCGATGGGCAATACCCGCGCCCTGCAGCTGCTCGGCCGGCCATTCGAGCACTTCCCTGGCCTTGGCCAATAGTGACTGCTGCATGTTGTCGATCATTTCATCGTTGACGTACTCGCCGTACAGCACGGCCTCGTGCTGCACATTGATCAGGTGTACATCCAGCGTCGCGTCATGCATCCGGGCGAAGTCGATCACGTACTGCACCGCACGTTTCGAGCTATCCGAACCATCGAACGCCAGCAGTATCTTGCGCATCACCAGTCTCCTTCGCTAACTCTCAATAAGCATAGTTCAGCGTGCTTGCCGTCTGGTCGGCTCCGCGGCCGGCACAGGACCAATGGCCTGCTCGTCTGAAAACCGCTCTATTCTGGGCAGCGCTGAGCAATAGCGCTGCGTATAGATAGCAGGCAGGTATACTGCCGCCCCACTGACCCTCTTCTCGGCGCGCCGCGGACTTTCCATGACTTCCACTCTTTTGCCTGATCACACCCTTGCCGAACAGACTGACGAATCGACCGCAGGCGAGATCAACGCTGCAGCGGCAGACACCGCCGTCGAGCCGGCCCCGGTGAAAAAGGCAGGTATTCCGGCGTTCAGCTTCCCCTTCTCGCCTGCCGCGTTCGCCCCGAGCAAAAGCGACGATCAGCCGTGGCACCAGAAGGGCAATAAATCCGCTCACGAAAAGCGTATCGGCGCGGCGCCCAACGGCACCCGTCGTTCCATGGGTAAGCGCTGAGTCTGCCGACAGATCGCTCGACATGCCTAGTGCCTGTGTGACTAGCTCAATTAGTCAATTTCGGCGTCTGGGCCCCGATACTGCGCCGCCATGGGAGTGCGCCCGCAGCTCGGCGAACAACCGCTCGGTATCGGCGCGGCCACAGAGCTCCGTGCCCTCGGTCATGATCGCCGCGCTACCGGCGGCGACGCCATACTGCGCCGCTTCCAGCCAGTCGGCGCCCGCCGCCAGCTTGAGGGTCACCGCGCCAAGCAGACTGTCGCCGGCGCCGACAGCGCTGCGCTTGTTCACCCGCGGCGCCGCAATCCTCTCGAGCCGATCGGCGCTGGCCAGCAGGGCGCCCTCGGCGCCAAGCGAGACCAGCAGCGCTTCGCAGCGACCGTCCGCGAGCAGGCCACGGGCGATGCGGTTGAGCTGCTCCGGCTCACGGAGCGCGACACCGGCCAGCGCACTCAGCTCGTTGAGATTGGGTTTGATCAGCAACAGGCCGCCAACGTCCAGACCCTGACGCAGCGTCGCGCCGGCGCTGTCGAGAATGCAGCGCGCGTTACGCTGTTGGGCGCAGCGCAGCAAGCGCGGCAGAAAATCCTCGGCAAGGCCGGCCGGCATGCTGCCGCTGATCACCAGATAGTCGAAGGCGGGCAGCTCGGCCAACGCTGCCAGCAGCTGCGCTTGCTCCGCCACGCTCAGACTGGCGCCGGGCATGACGAAGCGGTACTGCTGGGCGCTGGCCTGCTCCACGATATTCAGGCATTCGCGGGTCCACTCGGCAATTGGCAACGCCTGACACACCACCCCCTCGACAGCGAGCAGTTCGACCAGGCGCTGACCGCTCGGGCCTCCGCAGGGGAACAGTGCCAAGGCGCTGCCACCGAGCTTATGGATGGCGCGCGCAACATTGATGCCGCCTCCGCCCGGCGCGTAGCTCGGCTCGGCACAGCGCAACTTGGCATCCGCACAGAGGCGTGCAACACGACTGGCGATATCGAGTGCCGGGCTGAGGGTCAGGGTGACGATGCGGGCCATGCAAACGCCTCCGAGGCAGGCCTCTAACAGGCGGGCTGCTAAAGGGGTCGGTCTTATATATAACTAAAGCCAATGCATGGCAGACGTGCCGGCTGCGGATAGTTTGAGAGCGATGAATTGTCCGAGGCGACTCGGCCTGCACGCCGAACTGGTCATCCAGCGCTGCACCTATGTGTCGGGCCGGCATGTCCCGTGGCGCCACGTAGCGTCGCCCATCGACCGGGCCTCCTGCCATCCGCTCAGACGCAGACAGTCGACCTCTGCGCGCAGTTCGCCGCTGCGTAGGGCGTGCCGCGGAACTCCGGCAAACCGGGCCGCCACACCCTGCTGGATGAGATTAACCTGCCGCTGTAATGCCGGCTGGGCTCGTCAGCTCACCGCGCAGCCGCGAACTAGCCAATACACGGGAGCAGTCCGGCGGTTTATTTCACCAGCAGCACCGGCACCGGCACCTCATGGATGACCCGGTTGGCCACCGAGCCCAGCAGCAGGCCGCTGAAGGTCCCCAGGCCACGGGTGCCCATCACCACGGTATCGCACTGCAGTCGCTTGACTGCGTCACTCACCCGCTCGGCCACATTGCCGAGTGCGGCATGGGTCTTGTGGGCAATACCCGCTTCCTGCAACTCGTCGGCCGGCCATTCGAGTGCCTGGGCCGCTGTTGCCAGCAGTGACTGCTGCATTTGCTCTATGAGTTCGCCGCTCAGGTGTTCGCCATACAACGAGGGCTCACGCTGCACATTGATCAGGTGCACCTCCAGCGTCGCGGCATGCATCTGGGCAAACTCGATGATGTACTCCACGGCACGCTTCGAGCTTTCCGAGCCATCGAATGCAAGCAATATTCTGCGCATCACCCGTCTCCTCCGCTAACCCACGACAAGCATAGACCGCGCATGGACCCACTACCCGCCGTCACGCCGACAGCGACTGGCTGACTGGCTGACTGGCTGACTGGCTGACTGGCCCAGATGACGCCAGGCGATTGCGCCAGGGTAAACGGCCTCAGCGCGCCACGCCGCACACACATTAGTGAGCCTATGCAGGGGCATGGCGGCACGGTCTCTAGTGGTCTGTACGACTGGCCGGTTAACTCAAGTGCGGATGGTTGAGGGCCCGAGACCAGAAGCTGCAACGAGTCATAGCGGGCTATGCCGAGCACCAGCTTGGCCAACATGCCGGCTGCGCCCAGCTAATTTGAGGGGTGCCAGCAACGCCGGGGCGGGCTAGAATCTGCGGTCTAATCGATAGGTCTGAAGATCGGCGAGCGGTCACTTGGTTGACCAGCTAATGGTCGGCTCAGCCCGATGACCTCATCTCCTCCATCCGCACAGTTCAAGAGAGTTCCCATGGGCGCACAGTGGAAAGCCAAACCGAAAGAAGCCGCCGCCAACGCCAGAGGCAAAATTTTCGGCCGACTGGTGAAAGAGATCATGATCGCCGCGCGTAACGGCGCCGATCCGGATATGAACCCCAAGTTGCGCCTGGCCGTGCATCAGGCGAAAAAAGCCTCGATGCCCAAGGACACCCTGGAACGGGCGATCAAGAAAGGCGCCGGGCTGCTGGGTGAGACCGTCAACTTCGAGCGCACCACCTATGAAGGTTTTGCCCCGCACCAGGTGCCGGTGATCATCGAATGCCTCACCGACAACGTCAATCGCACCGTGGCCGAGATCCGCGTGCTGTTCCGCAAGGGCCAGATGGGCGCCTCCGGCTCCGTCACCTGGGACTTTGACCACGTCGGTATGATCGAAGCCGCGCCCGAAGACGGCGCCGATGCCGAGCTGGCCGCCATCGAAGCCGGCGCCCAGGATTTCGAGCCGTCCGATGAAGGCAACAGCCTGTTTATCACCGAGCCGACCGATCTGGACGCGGTATGCCGCGCCCTGCCCGAGCACGGTTTCACCGTGCAGTCGGCGCAACTGGGCTACCGCCCGAAGAACCCGGTAGCGACGCTGACAGCCGCGGAACTGGAAGAGGTCGAGGCATTTCTGGAAGCCATCGACGCCCACGACGACGTGCAGAACGTCTATGTCGGGCTGGCAGGTTAACGACGCAACGCACAGGGACCTGGCGCTCACTTGCGTAGCGCCTGAATAAAAACCCGGATACCGCGCAGCGCATTCGGGCCGTGGGCAACCCCCTGCATCGCCAGCGCGGCAAAGGGCTGTAATACTGCCCTCCGACTCAGACCAAGGACTGCCGGGGTAAGCGTTGAGGGCACAGGGACTAGGCAGGCACAGCAAGACGGCTCAACGCAGGG
>JBFKAF010000066.1:0-10186 GCA_041621735.1 Pseudomonas sp. | reverse complement strand
GGCGTTCATTTCCGCGGTCGACAGGCCGAACGGCACGGCGGTGAAGAACTGCGCGGCCGGCACCTTGCCCTTCCAGTAATAGGCGGCGCCGTGACCGAGCTCGGCGGTGCCGCGCGACACCGCGTCGAACACCTACAGCGGCGGCACCAGCTCGCCACCGGCGTAGACCTTGATGGTCAGGCGGCCGTTGCTCATGGTCGCGACCCGCTCGGCCAGGCGCTCGGCGGCGGTGCCCAGGCCGGGAAAGTTCTTCGGCCAGGCGGTGACCATCTTCCACTGATAACTCTGCACCGGCGCGACAGCGGCTTGCTCGGGGCTGGCTTTTTCGTCATTGCAGCCAGCCAGGCCGAGGGTGGCCAGCAGGGCCAGGGTGGCGCCTAACAGATTGCGGCAGTTCATCGGGGCTTCCTTGTTGTCTTGGTTTAATCCTGTAGCCCGGATGCAATCCGGGAAATTCCTTGCTAGAGGCCCCGGATTGCATCCGGCTACGGACTGTTGTATCGGTTTTTACAGTGCTTCCAGCTTGGCGTAACTGAGCATCAGCCACTTGCTGCCTTCGCTTTCGAAGTTCACCTGCACCCGCGCCTGCGCGCCGCCGCCCTCGAAGTTGAGGATGGTGCCTTCGCCGAACAGGCTGTGCTGCACCCGTTGACCGAGGCTGAAGGCGGTGTCCGGCACCGCGCTGCCGGCGAACATGCTGCCGCCGCTCATGCCGCGATTGCCCGAGCCCATGGGCCGGGTGACGCTGTTGGACAGGCGCACTTCCTGGATCAGCGCGGGCGGGATCTCGCGGACGAAGCGCGACACCTTGTTGTAGGTCTCGCTGCCGTACAGGCGACGGGTCTCGGCGTAGCTGATCACCAGCTTCTGCATGGCGCGGGTGATGCCGACGTAGGCCAGGCGCCGCTCTTCTTCCAGGCGGCCGGGTTCTTCCAGGCTCATCTTGTGCGGGAACAGGCCCTCTTCCACGCCGACCAGAAACACCTGGGGGAACTCCAGACCCTTGGCGCTGTGCAGGGTCATCAGCTGGATGCTGTCTTCGTTTTCCGCCGCCTGGGTGTCGCCGGCTTCCAGCGAGGCGTGGCCGAGGAAGGCCTGCAGCGGCGACTGCTGGTCGTCTTCTTCGTTCTCGAAGGCGCGCGCGGCGCTGACCAGTTCTTCCAGGTTTTCGATGCGTGCCTGGGCTTTTTCGCCTTTCTCCGCCTTGTGATAGGCGATCAGGCCGCTCTGCTCGATCACCGTCTGGGTCATCAGGTGCAGCGGCATGCTCAGCACCTTGGCCGCGAGGTTCTCGATCAGCTCGATAAACCCGGCCAGGGCGCCGGAGGCGCGGCCGGGCAGGACCTTGCCGGCAAGCATCAGACCGATTGCCTCCCACATGGAGACCTCATGGCCACGGGCGTACTCGCGAATGGCCTCGACGCTCTTCTCGCCGATGCCGCGCGCCGGCACATTGATCACCCGCTCCAGCGCCGCGTCGTTGCCGCGTCCCTCGAGCAGGCGCAGGTAGGCCATGGCGTTCTTGATCTCGGCGCGCTCGAAGAAGCGCTGGCCGCCGTAGATGCGGTAGGGAATCTTCTCGCGCAGCAGCGCCTCTTCGAGTACCCGCGACTGGGCGTTGGAGCGATAGAGGATGGCGATTTCGCTGCGCTTGAGGCCGTCCTTGCGCAGCGCATCCTCGATCGACTCGACTACGTAGCGGGCTTCGTCGTGTTCGT
Source organism: Pseudomonas sp. (assembly GCA_041621735.1). Classification (GTDB taxonomy): domain Bacteria; phylum Pseudomonadota; class Gammaproteobacteria; order Pseudomonadales; family Pseudomonadaceae; genus Aquipseudomonas. Next base: position 8,468 of record JBFKAF010000066.1, on the reverse strand, counting down.
TGAAGGCGGCGTACAGGCTGATCGGCTCGCCGTCGCCGTCCTCGGTCCACAGCTCCTTGCCGAGACGCCCCTGGTTGTTGGCGATCAGCGCGTTGGCGGCCTTGAGGATGCCGGCGGTGGAGCGGTAGTTCTGCTCCAGGCGGATGGTTTCGGCGTCCGGGAAGTCGCGGCTGTACTGGTGAATGTTCTCGATCTTGGCGCCGCGCCAGCCGTAGATCGACTGGTCGTCGTCGCCCACCACCATCAGGCTGTCGCCGTCCTTGGCCAGCAGGCGCAGCCAGGCGTACTGCACGGCGTTGGTGTCCTGGAACTCGTCGACCAGGATATGCCGGAAGCGCCGCTGGTAGTGCTCGAGCAGGCCCGGCTTGTCGCGCCACAGGTCGAGGGCGCGCAGCAGCAACTCGGAGAAGTCGATGACCCCGGCGCGGGCGCAGGCCGCCTCGTAGGTCTCGTAGATCTTCAGCATGGTGGCGAGGAACAGATCGCCGCCGGGCTGGATATGCTGCGGACGCAGGCCTTCGTCCTTCTGCCCGTTGATGAACCACTGGGCCTGACGCACTGGCCAGCGCTGCTCGTCCAGGCCGAGTTCGCGGATCACCCGCTTGACCAGGCGTTGCTGGTCGTCGGAATCGAGGATCTGGAAATTTTCCGCCAGCCCGGCTTCCTGCCAGTGGGCGCGTAACAGGCGATGGGCCAGGCCGTGGAAGGTGCCGACCCACATGCCGGCCGGGTTCATGCCGAGCATCTGTTCGATGCGCGCGCGCATCTCGGCGGCGGCCTTGTTGGTGAAGGTCACCGACAGAATGCTGTGTGGCGAGGCGTTGACCACCTGGATCAACCAGGCGATACGGTGCACCAGCACACGGGTTTTGCCGGAGCCAGCACCGGCCAGGACCAACTGACGGCCCAAACCGGCCGCTACGGCCTGGCGTTGAGCATCGTTGAGAGAGTTCAGCAGAAGAGAGAGATCGTCGCGCATCGCGGCATTCTAGGGGGCGGGCGCAGGCAGGGCAAACCGCAGATGAGCAGGCCGTGGCCAACTGACGACTGGCAGGTCACTCGGTGGGGCCGTCCTCGCAGGGCCGCGCCTCGCTAAAAGCCAGGCTGCTGGGCGGTGCAATCGCGCAGATCGATCTTGGGTGCAGTCCCGGCCTCGGGTATGCTCCGTCGACGCCTAGGCAACCCTTACAAGAATAGCGCCTATGACCGCCATCACGAGCACCGCTGTAGCCGAGTTGACGCTGGACATCTCGCCCGAGATCGATCAGCAATTCGTTACCGATATCGCCGCCGAACGTACCCGCCTGCTGTACCAGGGCTCACGGGTGCCGACCCTATTGATGCTGCTCAGTGGCCTGGCCTGCGCCTACCTGCTGTGGACGCCGGACAATCGCTGGCTGCTCTCCGGCTGGCTGGTCTGGCTGGTGCTGCTCGGCGTACTGCGCCTGGTGCAGGTCACCGCGTTCAACGCCGCGGCGCCGAGCCGTCAGGCCCAGCCGTACTGGCGCTGGCGTTTTCTGTTCGGCGCCGCCGCCTCCGGCCTGACCCTGGCCTTTGCCGCCATCGCCCTGGTACCGGCCGACGAGTTCTACCAGCAGGCCCTGGTTTACGGGCTGATTTCCGCGGCGATTCTCTCCGCCAGCGTCGCCTATGCGGTGAGCCTGTCGGCGTTTCTGACCTTCGCCTTGCCCTGCCTGCTGCCTACCCTGGCCTACCTGCTGCTGAGCGGCCACCCCTTGTTGCGCGGTTGGGGCCTGCTCGGGGTGATCCTGGCGCTGGCCCTGCTGGTGGTGGCCTGGCAGGTCAACCGCCTGGTGCAGCGCAGCCTGCTGCAACGCTTCCACAATCTGGCGCTGATCGGCAGCCTGGAGCATGCCAAGCTGCAGGCCGAAGGTCTCAATGTCGAGTTGGCGCGGGAAGTCGAACAGCGCCGGCGGGCCGAGCGCGGATTGCGCGGTGCCCACCGTGAGCTGGAAATGCGCGTGGCCGAACGCACCCTGGAACTGGACGCAACCACCCATGCCCTGCGCAAGAGTCAGGCGCGTCTGGCCCTGGCCCTGGAAGCCAGCGAATTGGGCTTGTGGGACTGGGACCTGCAAAGCGACCAGGTGCACCACTCGCAACTCAAGGAAATTTTCGGCCTCGAGCCCGGCACGGTCCAGATCATGTTGCGCGACCTCAAGCCGCGTCTGCATCCGGACGACCTGCCGGCCCTGCGCCGCGCCCTGCTCGAGCACATGAAGGGGCGCAGCGACGGTTACCAGATCGAGTACCGGGTCAAGCACGCCGCAGGGCACTGGGTGTGGGTCGAGGACCGTGGTCGCGCGGTGGAGCGCGATGCCCAGGGCCGGGTGCTGCGCATGCTCGGCACGCGGCGCAATATCAGTGCGCGCAAGCAGCAGGAGCAGCAGCAACAGCTGGCCGCCACGGTGTTCGAGGCGGCCAGCGAAGGCATCGTCATTCTCGATCCGGACTACCGCCTGTTGGCGGTCAATCGGGCGTTCAGACAAGTCACCGGCTACCGCCAGGATGAGCTGATCGGTAAGAACGTGATCAGCTTTATCAGCAGTCGCGAGGCGCGCCAGCAGTACCAGTTGATCCGCCTGGAGTTGGAGCAGTGCGGTAGCTGGCAGGGCGAATTGCTCGAGGCGCGCAAGAACGGCGAACTCTACCCGCAGTGGCTGCAGTTGAATGTTGTGCGTGATTCGCGGGGAAATGTCAGTCATGTGGTGGGCTTCTTCGCCGATCTATCGTCGCGGCGCGAGTCCGAAGAGCGCCTGCGCTACCTCTCGCATTACGATCAGTTGACCGGTCTGGCCAATCGCAGCCTGTTCCGCGAGCGCCTGCATGACGCCAGCCAGCGTGCGCGCCAGAGTGGCCGTAGCCTGGCCCTGCTGCACATCGACCTGGATCGCTTCAAGCTGTTGAATGACAGCCTCGGGCATGACGTGGCCGATCAGCTGTTGCGGCAGATGAGTCGTCGCCTGAGCCAGGCGGTGCCCGAGGCCGACACCCTGGCGCGGCTGTCCGGCGACGAATTCGCGGTGTTGCTCGACTCCTATGGCAGTCTGTCCAGCCTGGCGCGCCTGGCCAGTCGCTTGCTGGCCAAGCTGCGCGTGCCGCTGTCGGTCGGCGATCAGGAATTGGTGATCAGTGCGTCCGTCGGCATCAGCCTGTGGCCGGACAATGCCCGGGAAATCTCCGCGCTGATCAGCCAGGCCAACATGGCCATGCAGCACGCCAAGCATCTGGGCGGCAACACCTTGCAGTTCTTCACCGACAACCTGCAGGCCTGCACCCTGGAGCGCCTGCAACTGGAGACCCAGTTGCGCAAGGCGATCGACGAGGAGCAGCTGGAGGTGTTCTACCAGCCCAAGCTGTGCCTGGCCGATGACAGCCTGAATGGCGCCGAGGCGCTGGTGCGTTGGCGTCATCCGCAGCGGGGCCTGGTGCCCCCCGGCGACTTCATTGGCCTGGCCGAGGAAACCGGCTTGATCGCGCCCATCGGTGAGTTCGTCCTGCGTCAGGCCTGCCGCCAGGCGCGCGAATGGCAGCGTCAGGGGCTGGCGGATATTCGCGTCTCGGTAAACCTGTCGGTGCATCAGCTGCGTCAGGGCAATCTGACTAGCCTGGTGCGTCAGGTGCTTGAGGAAACTGACCTGGCGCCGCAGTACCTTGAGCTGGAGCTCACCGAAAGCCAGTTGATGGAGAACGTCGAAAGCGTCATCAGCACCTTCCATCAGTTGCGTGCCCTGGGGGTCAAGCTGGCGATCGATGACTTCGGCACCGGCTATTCCTCGCTCAGTTACCTCAAGCGTTTCCCGGTGGATTACGTGAAAATCGATCAGACCTTCATCCGCGAACTGTCGGTGGGCGGTGAAGATGCCGCGATCACCCGGGCGATCATCGCCCTGGCCCACAGCCTGGAGCTGAAGGTGGTCGCCGAAGGGGTGGAAACCCAGGCGCAGATGGACTTCCTCAAGGCTCATCACTGCGACGAAATTCAGGGCTTTCTGATCAGTCGACCGGTCGAGGCGACGGCGCTCGCCCGGCTGCTCAAGGAGCAGGCCGGCGTGCTCTGAGCTTAGGCTGTAAGCCCTGAACGCTAACCGCGGCAGGGCTTACAGCGGGCCAACGGCTACTCCATCCACTGCCGGCCATGCCGCTCGAGCAGGTGTTGCAGCTGCTCCGGACCGTTGCTGCCGGCCGGGTAGGGGCGTGGGCTCTGGTAGTGCTGGTGCCAGCCCTGGATGATCGGATCGATCCATTCCCAGGCGGCTTCTACTTCATCGCGGCGCATGAACAACGTCGAGTCGCCTTCGATCACATCCAGCAGCAGGCGCTCGTAGGCATCCCAGCGCCGCTGTTTATTGAAGGCGTCGGCCAGGTTGAGATCCAGCTCCACCGGCTCCAGGCGCATGCCTTTGCCGGGGTTCTTGGCCATCAGCTGCAGGCTGATGCGCTCTTCCGGCTGCAGGCGGATCAACAGGCGGTTGGCCTCGCTGTCGCCGAACAGTCGGTGCGGCACCGGCTTGAACTGGATGAGGATTTCCGAGGATTTCTTCGCCAGGCGTTTGCCGGTGCGCAAATAGAACGGCACGCCGGCCCAGCGCCAGTTGTCTATTTCCGCCTGAATGGCGACGAAGGTCTCGGTATCGCTGTCGTTGTCGACATTTTTCTCGAAGTAATACGCCGGAACGTCCTGCCCGCCGATCTTGCCGGCGGCGTACTGGCCGCGCACGGTCTTGTCGCGCACGTCGAGGCCGGTGATGGGCTTCAGCGCCTCGAGAATCTTCACCTTTTCGTTGCGTACCGCTTCGGCGTCGAAGCGTACCGGCGCCTCCATGGCCACCAGGCACAGCAGTTGCAGCAGGTGGTTCTGCACCATGTCGCGCATGGCTCCGGCATGATCGTAGTAGGCGCCGCGGTTCTCCACCCCGAGGGTCTCGCAGACGCTGATCTGGATATGGTCGATGTGCCCGGCGCGCCATATGGGTTCGAACAGGGCGTTGGCGAAGCGCAGCGCCATCAGGTTCTGTACGGTTTCCTTGCCCAGGTAGTGGTCGATGCGGAACACCCGCGACTCGTCGAACACCGCGCCGATCGCCGCATTGATTGCCTGCGCCGATGCGAGGGAGTGGCCGATGGGCTTCTCCAGCACGATGCGCGCCTTGGGCCCGGCCAGGCCGCTGATCTTCAGGTGCGAGGCGATGTCCTCGAACAGGTCGGGCGCAGTGGCCAGGTAGTACAGGCGTACGCGCTCGTCGGCGCGCCCCAGGTGTTTGCTCAGGCGGCCGAAGTCGGCGCTGTGGCTGGCATCCATGGCGAAGTAGTCGAGGCGCGCGGCGAAGTGCTGCCAGGTCTCGCTGTCGAAGTCGGCGCGCGCGACTTGGGCACGGCAGTGGCGTTCGGCGAGCGCCTGGAAGGCCGTGCGGCTGTGCTGCCGGCGTGCCAGGGCGAGGATGCGCATGTCGGGGTGCAGGCGCCCGTCGCGGTGCAGGTGATAGAGCGCGGGCAGCAGTTTATGCAGGGCTAGATCGCCGGTGCCGCCAAACACCAGCATGTCGCAGGGAATACTCAACTCAGCAACTCCGACTCGGTTTACCTGTGCGGGGGTGGCGGCCATGTAGTATAACTACAAGGTCACTACAACCCGGCCTGCGCCGATCATAACCGAGTCGAGACTCGGTCGAGGATCGTCCGCCGGATTCGATGTCCCCAGCAGAGCCTATTTCTTGTGAATTTGTTGCAACACATTGCCCAGTCGCGTCACCTGTTACGTAAGTCGGAACTCAAAGTGGCCGACCATGTGCTGCTCGACCCGGCTGCGGTGATGCACAGTTCGATGGCCGAACTGGCGCACAACGTGGGCATCAGCGAGCCGACCATCGTGCGCTTTTGCCGCGCCATCGGTTGTGGCGGCTTTCAGGACCTGAAGCTCAAGCTGGCGCAGAGTCTGGCCGCCGGCGCCAGCTTCGGTCAGTTCGCGATCCATGAGAATGACTCGGTCGCCGATTTCAGCCTGAAGATCTTCGACACCACCCTGCACACCCTGATCGAGGTACGTGAGCACCTCGATCCCCAGGCGCTGCAGCAGGCCATCTCCGCCTGCGCTCAGGCCCAGCGCGTGGAATTCTACGGCTTCGGTGCCTCCGGTGCGGTGGCGGCCGATGCCCAGCACAAGTTCTTCCGCCTGCTGCTGACCGCCGCGGCCTATTCCGACCCGCACATGCAGGCGATGAGTGCGGTGACCCTGAAACCCACCGATGTGGCGATCTGCATCTCCCAGTCAGGCCGCTCCAAGGACCTGCTGATCACCGCCAATCTAGTGCGTGAAACCGGCGCCACGCTGATCACCCTGTGCCCGAGTCAGACCCCACTGGCCGATCTGGCCACGGTCAACCTGGCCATCGACGTGCAGGAGGACACCGAGATCTACACCCCGTTGACCTCGCGCATCGCCCATCTGGTGGTGATCGACGTGCTCGCCATGGGCGTGGCAATGGCCCGCGGCCCGTCGTTGGTCAACCACCTGAAGAGCGTCAAGCGCAGCTTGCGCAGCCTGCGTTTGTCGCCCAAGTCGATCAGAGTCGCCGACGATCAGTAGTTCGCGCGCGAGCCTCGCCAGCATTGGCGGCCTGAGGTAACCACAGCTTCATCGCATTGCCGTCAAAGCGTCATGCTGGAGGCCGATCCTGTGACTCCCGTTATTCGCCTTGGGAGACATGTGATGGCTCGTTACTCGGATGAAGTGCAAGCGCGCGCCGACAGTGATGCGAAAGATCGGCGCAAGTTGCGCGACCAGCGGCGTATGGAGTATCGCCGGGCGATCGAGTACTACGCGGAACAGCGTCTGCTGCAGCGCGAATTGGCCGACTATCCCGAGTTGATTGCCGCTAGCTACCTGGCAACGTCTCAGGCAGTGACCCGGCAAAGTGCTCCGCCAGCGCGTTGATCTGGCTGCGCTGGTTGCGCACGAAGTTGAAAAACGCCTGCGCCACCGGCGACAGGTGTTTGCCGCGCGGATGCACCACGCACCAGCTGCGCAGCAGCGGCAGCTCGCTGACCGGCAGCTCATGCAGTACGCCCTCGCGCAGTTCGCGGCGCACCGCGTGACGCGGCAGCAGGGCCAGGCCGAGGCCGGCCAGCACCCCTTCGCGCTGCCCTTCCAGTGAACCCACCTCCAGGGTCTGGGCGAAGTGCGCGCGCTTCTGGTGGCAATACTCCTCGCAGGCCTTGCGTGTACCCGAGCCCGCCTCGCGCACCAGCAGCGGCCACCCGGTCAGGTCCTGCAGGCTTAGTGGCGCGCGGGTGCACAGCGGGTGCGCCTGCGGCGCCACGGCGACGATCGGGTTGTTGAGGAAGGGCAGAAACTCCAGGGCCATATCCGCCGGTACCTGCGACATGATCAGCAGGTCGTCGCGGTTGGCGCTCAGGCGCTTGATCGCCTGGGCGTGATTGACCACCAGCAGTTGCAGGCTGACTTCCGGGTATTCGCGGCGAAACGCGGCGAACAGATGCGGCATGAAGTACTGCGCGCTGGATTCCACGGCCAGGCTCAGCTGCCCCTGCAATGAGCCCTGCAGGTCGGCCAATTGCATGTCGAGGCTTTCCAGGCGGCCGAAGATATCCGCGCCGGCGCGTTGCAGGGCCTCGGCGGCGTCGGTCAGGTAGAGCTTCTTGCCGACGTAATCGAACAGCGGTTGGCCGACCAGCTCTTCCAGCTGACGAATCTGCAGGCTGACCGCCGGCTGGGTCAGCGCCATCTCCTCGGCGGCGCGGCTGTAGGAGCGCTGCTCGCACACCGAGCGAAATACCTGGAGCTGGCGCAATGTCATGCGCATCAAGGACTTACGCATTCTGAGTCTCGTCGGTTGCGAGGAGGGAGGCCACCTGTGGCGGTCTGTGGCGAGGCCTGGAAACGGGCGTAGCGGCGTAAGTATTAGTTTTTAATTATAGCCAATCAAATAAATATTAATTTTTGGTAATTCGCTACCCGGCGTAGGGTAATCGGGCGATTGCTGCACGCCAGCGATCCTTCGCCGGACGGTTTGGCCGTTCGTCTGCTGCCGTTTCATCAGAGGCTGACCGAGGAAAAGCTCGTGATCAAGAAAATCCTGATAGCCAACCGCGGTGAGATTGCCGTGCGCATCGTGCGCGCCTGCGCCGAGATGGGCATCCGCTCGGTGGCCGTCTACTCCGACGCCGACCGCATGGCGCTGCACGTCAAGCGTGCCGACGAGGCCCACGGCATCGGTGCCGACCCGCTGGCCGGCTACCTGAACCCGCGCAAGCTGGTCAACCTGGCGGTGGAGACCGGCTGCGACGCCCTCCATCCGGGCTACGGCTTCCTCTCGGAGAACGCCGAGCTGGCGGAAATCTGCGCCGAACGCGGGATCAAGTTCATCGGCCCGAGCGCCGAGGTGATCCGCCGCATGGGCGACAAGACCGAGGCCCGGCGCAGCATG
>JBFKAF010000065.1:0-10225 GCA_041621735.1 Pseudomonas sp. | reverse complement strand
TGGGCAATATCGATGCGCGTCTTGCGGCACTTTTCGGGCCTCGGGCCAGTCTCAGCGTGGAGCGCCGTGACGGCCGTCACTACACCTGTCTACGCTATCCTTGTGCGAGACTCACGCAGGAAGCCACAGCGATATGAATGTCCTGATCGTCGATGACGAACCCCTTGCCCGAGAGCGCCTGATCCGCATGGTTGGCGAGCTCGATGGTTATCGTGTGCTGGAGCCTGCCGCCAGTAATGGCGAAGAGGCATTGACCCTGATAGAAAGCCTGAAGCCGGATGTGGTGTTGCTGGATATCCGTATGCCGGGTCTGGATGGCTTGCAGGTCGCGGCGCGGCTCTGTGAGCGTGAGGCGCCGCCGGCGGTGATCTTCTGTACCGCGCATGACGAGTTTGCCCTGGAGGCGTTCCAGGTCAGCGCGGTGGGCTACCTGGTCAAACCGGTGCGCCCGGAAAACCTGAGCGAAGCGCTGAAAAAAGCCGAGCGCCCCAACCGCGTGCAACTCGCCGCGCTGACCCGTCCCGCGGCGGAAACCGGTGGCGGCCCGCGTAGCCACATCAGCGCCCGCACGCGCAAAGGCATCGAGTTGATTCCGTTGGACCAGGTCATCTATTTCATCGCCGACCATAAGTACGTGACGCTGCGGCATGAGGTCGGCGAGGTGCTGCTGGACGAGCCACTGAAGGCGCTGGAGGACGAATTCGGCGAACGTTTCGTGCGCATCCACCGTAACGCCCTGGTTGCCCGTGAGCGCATCGAACGCCTGCAGCGTACGCCGCTCGGGCATTTTCAGCTGTACCTCAAGGGCATGAATGGCGAAGCGCTGATCGTCAGTCGCCGGCATGTGGCCGGAGTGCGTAAGTTGATGCACAACCTGTAGCGCCGCGCCGCCGCAAGCGCTCTGCCTGAAGCCACCGCAAGCATGGCGCGCCGTTGGCCCAACTAACCGAGTGAAACGCAGCCTGGAGAGGCTTTGCGGGTTTCCTCGCTCCATTGTCGGCTTTTGACCCTGTTATCATTCTTGGCAGTCCGTTCTATGGAATTGCCCATGCCCCGTGAAATCCGCATTGCCACCCGTAAGAGTGCCCTGGCCCTGTGGCAGGCCGAACACGTCAAGACCCGTCTGCAGCAGGCGCATCCAGGCCTGAAGGTCAGCCTGGTGCCCATGGTCAGCCGCGGCGACAAGCTGCTCGATGCGCCGCTGGCGAAAATCGGCGGCAAGGGGCTGTTCGTCAAGGAGCTGGAAAACGCCCTGCTGGACAACCAAGCCGACATCGCCGTGCACTCGATGAAAGATGTGCCGATGGATTTCCCTGAAGGCTTGGGCCTGTACTGCATCTGCGAGCGCGAAGACCCGCGCGATGCCTTCGTCTCCAACGCCTTCGACAGCCTCGAGGCGCTGCCCGTCGGTAGCGTGGTCGGCACCTCGAGCCTGCGCCGTCAGACCCAGTTGCTGGAGCGTCGCCCCGACCTGAAAATCCAGTTCCTGCGCGGCAACGTCAATACCCGGCTGGCCAAGCTGGATGCTGGCGAGTACGACGCCATCATCCTCGCTGCGGCAGGGTTGATCCGCCTCGGCTTCGAGAGCCGCATCCGCTCCTCTATCAGCGTCGAGAACAGCTTGCCGGCGGGCGGTCAGGGCGCAGTCGGCATCGAGTGCCGCAGTGCCGATAAAGAGATTCATGCGCTGTTGGCGCCGTTGCACCACCGTGACACCGCCTTGCGGGTCACTGCCGAGCGGGCGCTGAACAAACGCCTGAACGGCGGCTGCCAGGTGCCGATTGCCTGTTATGCGGTGCTCGAAGGTGAGCAGCTGTGGCTGCGCGGGCTGGTCGGCCAGCCTGACGGCAGCCTGCTGCTGCGGGCAGAAAGCCGTGCGCCTGCGCTGGACGCCGAGCAACTGGGTGTGCGAGTCGCCGAGACCCTGCTGGAACAAGGCGCGGCGAGCATCCTGCAAGCGGTTTACGGCGAGGCCGATCCCGAGTGAGCAACTGGCGCCTGCTGTTGACCCGTCCGGCCGAGGAGTGCGAGGCGCTGGCCGCAGCCCTGGCCGAGCAGGGCGTCTACAGCAGCAGTCTGCCGCTATTGGCGATCGAGGCGTTGGCGGAAACACCCGAGCAGCGCGCCACCATCCTCAGCCTGGACCGCTACTGTGCGGTGATCGTGGTGAGCAAGCCGGCCGCGCGCCTGGGGATGGCGCTGCTCGAGCGTTATCGGCCGCAGCCGCAGGCCGAACAACCCTGGTTCAGCGTGGGGTCGGCCACTGCCGAGATTCTGCGTAATCATGGTCTACAGGTGTACTTCCCCGCTCAGGCGGACGACAGCGAAGCCTTGCTGGCGTTGCCGCAGTTGCAACAGGCGGTAGCCGCCGCAGATGCCCCCAGAGCATTGATCCTGCGCGGTGAAGGGGGGCGGGAGTTTCTCGCCGAAGGCTTGCGCAGTCAGGGCGTGCCGGTCGACTATCTGGCACTCTATCGTCGCCAACTGCCGGAATACCCAGCGCAGGCCCTGCTCGAACGGGTGCAGGCGGAACGCCTGAATGGCCTGGTGGTCAGCAGTGGGCAAGGCCTCAGTCATCTGCTGCAACTGGCCGGCGGGCACTGGCCGGCGCTGGCTCGGCTACCCTTGTTTGTACCCAGCCCGCGGGTCGCCGAACAGGCGCATGCCGCGGGCGCTGAGATTGTTGTGGACTGCCGCGGTGCGAACACCGCGGCGTTGCTGGCGGCGTTGCAGGTGCAACTTGCCCCCGACCTCTGATGCAAAGGATGGATACGTGAGCGAAGCAACTACCCCGAAAGAACAAGAACAACCCGTAGTGGATACGCCCACTCCGACAGCGCCAGACACCGCGGCCAAACCGGCGCGTGGCAATGGCTTGGCGCTGCTGGCGCTGCTCCTGGGCGCCGCCGGGGTGGCGGTGGGTGGCTGGGGGGTGTGGCAACTGCGCAGCCTGGAGGCACGTGACCAGCTGCAACTGAGCCAGCTGCAGGAAGTACGCAGCCGAACCGAAACCGTGGCGCAGGGCGAGCAACGCCTGAGTGCGCGTCTTCAGCAATTGCCCACGGCCGCGGAGCTGGAAGCACGCCAGCGTCTGGTCGCCCAGCTGCAAGGTGACCAACAGCTGCTCAATCAGCGTTTGGAAACCGTACTGGGTGCCAGTCGCCAGGATTGGCGCCTGGCCGAGGCCGAGCATCTGCTGCGTCTGGCCAGTTTGCGCCTGTCGGCGTTGCAGGACATCAACAGCGCCACCGCGCTGGTGCAGGGCGCCGACGAGATTATTCGCGATCAGGACGACCCTGCCGCTTTCGCGGCCCGGGAACAACTGGCGAAGAGCCTGGAGGCGTTGCGTACTACACCCAACCCGGATCGCACCGGGTTATTTCTTCAGCTTGGCGCCTTGCGCGAACAGTTGGCGCAATTGAATGCGTTGAACCCGGTATTCCAAAGCCAGGGCGGTGTGCTCAGCGATCTGGCGGCCGAAGGCGACGGCAGCAGCTGGTGGGCCGACTGGTTGAACACCTTGTCGCAGTACATTCGCCTGGACTTCAGCGCCGATCAGAATATCCGTCCCTTGCTGGCCGGGCAGAGCCTGACGCAAGTACGCCTGGCTCTCAGCCTGGCGCTGGAGCAGGCGCAGTGGGCGGCGCTGCATGGCCAGACCCAGGTGTACCGCCAGGCGTTGAAGCAGGCGAGCGAGGTACTCGGGGCGCATTTCAACCTGGATAATCCGAACAGTCGCGCCTTGCGTGCACGTATCGCTGAAATTATCGATCAGCCCATCGAGGTGGTGGCGCCAGACTTGAGCCAGTCCTTGAATGCCGTGCAGGCCTATGTGCAGCACAAACAGTCGGCGCGTGAAGGGTTCGAGACCAGTGCCCCGGCAGAGGCTGCGCCGAGCGCCGAGGAGGCCCGGCCATGAAGCGCGTCTATCTGTTGCTCGTCGTGCTGGTGGTCGCTGCGGGGCTGGCACTGCTCGGCCTGGCGATCGCCGAGCACAAGGGTTACGTGCTGTTTGCCTACAAGGGCTTTCGCTACGAATCCAGCCTGTGGGCCTTCCTGGCCTTGGTCGCAGTGGTGTGGTTGACGCTCTACGTGCTGCGTTTACTGGTGCGTCTATTGGTGACCTCCGGCGGCCTGGTCAACCCCTGGTCACGCCTGCACCGCAGTCGCCGGGTACGTCTGGCCTCCGAGCAGGGCTTCGTCGATTTGCTCGAGGGGCGCTGGGATCGCGCCTTGCGCCACTTGCGCCGCGCTGCCGCAAGCGAGCCGCAGCCACTGATGTATTACCTGGGGGCTGCGCGTGCGGCCCACGAGCTGGGGCAACATGAAGACAGTGACGCCATGCTGGAGCAGGCCCTGAAGCGCCAGCCGCAAGCCGAGCTGGCCATTGCCCTGACCCATGCCGAGTTGCAGTTGACGCGCGGTCAGACCGAGGCGGCGCTGGAAACCCTGGAAGTCATGCGCGAGCGCTACCCGCATCAGCAGCAGGTGCTGCGGCAGTTGCCGTCACTGTATGTGCAGCGTGAGGATTGGTCGGCGTTGCTTGGCGTCTTGCCGGAGCTGCGTAAGGACAAAGCCTTGGGCGATGCCGAGTTGGCTGAACTTGAGCGCCAGGCCTGGCGTGGGCGCCTGACGGTGGCCGGGCAGATCGCTGAGGGTGGCGTCGACGCGGCATTGACGACCTTGAAGCAGGCGTGGCAGCAGCTGTCGTCGGCTCAGCGACAAGAGCCGCAGTTGCTGGCCGTGTATGCCGAGCAGCTGCGCCAGTTGGGCGCGGATGAGGAGGCCGAGGAACTGCTGCGCAGTGCCTTGAAGCGCCACTACGACACTCATTTGGTGCGCCTCTACGGCTTGCTCCGTGGAGGTGATCCGGCGCGTCAGTTGCACGCGGCGGAAGGCTGGCTGAAGGAGCACCCGCGGGATGCCGGTTTGCTGCTGACCCTGGGCCGTTTGTGTCTGCTCAACCAGCTGTGGGGCAAGGCCCGAGAGTACTTCGAGAGCAGCCTGACCTTTGAGCGGCACCCGGAAACCTGCACCGAGTTGGCGGGCCTGCTGGCGCAGCAGGGCGAGGTCGAACGCAGCAACCAGCTGTTCCAGGAGGGGCTGGGGCTACTCGATCAGCGCCTGAACCGGCTGCCGGCGCCGCTGCCCGTCGCCGTCGCCCACTGAGACCGCTATAGCGAGCCCAGAAGCAAGTGTCTGCTCCCGTCGGCTCTGCTTCTGGGGAGCAGACGTGTGGTGCTTTCTGGCGGATGGCTAGCCGCTCTAACTAGGCCTTTTACCTTGAAAGGTCGACGCGCTTTCCACTACCGTAAGCGGCTTCGCCACCCTTTCGGAGCCGCCATGCCTCTGGCCAGCCCTCGCTCGTTATTTTTCCTCGCTTTCGTCGGTTGCCTGGCACTGATGGGTGCAGCGCTCTATCTGGAACATGTGGTCGGGCTGGAGCCCTGCCCGTTGTGCGTGCTGCAGCGTATCTGCGTGGTCGCATTCGGTCTGGTTTGCCTGATTGCCGCGTTGCATGGGCCAGGACGCACAGGGCGACGGCTGTATGCTGTGCTGGCGCTGTTGTTTGCGGGCGCGGGAGGCGCCACGGCCGGACGGCAGATCTGGCTGCAAGGGATTCCGGCCGATCAACTGCCTGCCTGCCTGCCGAGCCTCGACTACATGATGGAGGCGCTGCCGTTCCAGGACATCGTGCGCCTGGTCCTGCACGGCTCGGCCGATTGCGCCGAAGTCAACTGGACGCTATTCGGCATGAGTATTCCCGAGTGGAGCCTGCTCGGCTTCGTTGCCATGTCGGTGTTTGCCTTGTTGCAGCTGCTGCGTCGCGGTTGATCGCGCGTCTGCTGGCGCGCCGAGCCTTTATCGAGGCATGCGGGCGGCGGCTCCCTGGCCTGTTCGATAGCGCTGCGCCTGGTTAGCGCGCGGCTGGAGCGCGGGCCGCGCAACTACAGCATCAAGCGCTGCCTAGTGCTTATATCAAACAGATGTATGAATTTTATCGCGCAGGTGCCTTGAAGGTGCCGGCTCACGGGCATAATCTGGCTCGCATGCACCGCTAGGAGTTTTCGCTCAGCGGTTGCCTTCCCAAGACCATGAACCGATTGATATATCAACGTCTCGGCGTGGGCGTATAACAGCAATATCCATAAGGGAAGTGAGGCCATCATGCTTGAGAGTTGTCAGAACGCCCAGGAACGTTGGGGTGGTGTTCACCTGCTGATTGACCGTTGGTTGCAGGAGCGCCACGAATTGATCGCAGCCTATGCGGCGGTTGCTGAATCGCCGAAGGCGCCAAGCGCTAATGCGCAAACCTTGCAAAAATTCTGTGAAATTCTAGTCGACTACGTGTCCGCCGGACATTTTGAGGTCTACGAGCAGTTGACCAACGAGGCCAAGGCCTTTGGCGATGAGCGGGGTCTCGAGCTGGCCAAGCAAATCTACCCACGGATCGAAGCCATTACCGAGGTGGCGCTGTCGTTCAATGATCGCTGCGACAATGGCGATTGCCGCGATAACGTGTCCTTGGGTGAAGAATTGCAGCACCTGGGGCAGTTGCTCCATGAGCGCTTCGAGCTGGAAGACTGTCTGATTGAGGTGCTCCACAACGCCCATCAACAGCAGCCCGTGACCGAACTCTAAACGGCAGTTGTCGTCAGCGGTGTCGAACCACGGCTGTTCGCACCCCCGGGGCGCAGAGGTTGGCGTTATAGCGCCAGTGTCCGGCGATGCCATGGGTCCTGGCAGATAATGCCTCCGCGGCCATCGCGCAAGCCGTGATTACTCTCGGCAGACGCAGCTCTAGTGGCGTTTGATACCGGCTAGAGCGGCTAGCGTCCGGCACACGCATTCATTCTCGACACCTCGCATTAGCTCATGCGCCATGGCCTGGGCGTATTGCGCGTTGTGGTGTCACGCATTTCAAATAGTCTCCGTCTGGCTTCCGGGCCAACCCTGTCATTCATCCGGCCTTTTTATCCGATCTTATTAGCTGTCTGTTCGCCGCCAGTTACTCCTGGGTTTTGCCTGAAAGCCAGAGCCAGGAGTCGACTCCGGGGGTTGTGCGCATGACGCCGGCCAGCTCGAAAGAAGCATTGGTATGAGTGGGGGATGTGTCTTCCCCGGTCCAAGATAGTTAGGGCTAGGCCAGGCGTGCCTTGGCGGCCGCTGCGAAACTAGCGAGCGGCGAGTCTGGGGGCTAGTATGGCTGCATCTCCAACCGCCAGGAGGCGTGCCATGTCGGCCAAGAAAAACGTGAACAAGAAAGCGGTTAACACGCCGCTGCATCTGTTGCAGCAGCTGTCCCATAGCCTGCTCGAACACCTGGAACATGCCTGTGATCAAGCGCAGGGCGAGGCCGAAAAACTTCTCGCCACATTAGAGAAGCAGCGCGGCAAAGCCCAGGCGAAATTGCACAAGGCGAGCGTCAAACTGCAAGACGCAGCCAGCGCCGGAAAGGCCAAGGCGCAGGCCAAAGCCAAGGCAGCAGTGGAAGAGTTGGAAGAACTGCTAGATACCCTTAGAGCACGGCAAACCGAAACCCGTAGCTACATAGTGCAGCTCAAGCGCGATGCTCAGGAAAGCCTGAAACTTGCCCAGGGTGTGGACAAGGTCAAGGAGGCGGCAGGCAAGGCGTTGAGCCGCCGCGATGCTAAGGCGCCAGCGGCGAAACCTGCGGCGAGCAATGTCTCGGCCAAGGCGGCTGCCAAGCCTGCTGCACGCCGGGCTAGCAGGTCGGTAGCCCCAGCAGCCAAGGTTGCCGCCAGCCCGGCAGCGGCCACAGCGGCCACAGCGGCCAAGGTCGCATCAAAACCGGCGCGCAAGCCTGCGCTGAAAAAACCAGCGGCTGTAACCTCCAAGCCGGCTAGCAAAGCCCCTGCGAGCAAGGCAGCGACCAAAGCCGCAGCCAAGCCCTCGGCCGCTCCTACCGCTAAAGCGCCAGCCCAACCCGCGAGCCAGCCAGCGGCCAAGCCGGCCACCAAGCCCGCGGCCAAGAGACCTGCAACCGCCAAGTCCACTGCAAAGCCGGCGGTAGCTACCAAGTCTGCGGCGAAAGCCGCGAGCAGCCCCAAGGCCCAGCCTGCGGCTAAGCCAACTGCCAAACCCGTGGCTAAACCCGCTGCGAAACAGGCGGTTAAACCAGCTGCCAAACCGGCGACTAAAAAGCCAGCGGCCAAGCCTGCGGTGAAAAAACCGGTGGCCGCCAAGCCGGCCGTACCTAAGGCGACCGCCAGTGGTTCGGTGACTCCTGCGGCAGAGCCGGCAGCCACGGCTCCGAGCGTGGTTCCTGCGGGCAACGGCAGCACGCCGCCAGCAGCGTCCTAAGGCATCAGGGTCGCGGCGCGCAAGCGTTCCAGCGCGCCGCGGTCTTCGTCGGTTTGTGCCGGTGTCAGGGCGTCTAACCAGCCCGGCGGAGACTGTCCGCCCTCGCTCGGCCAGTTCGTGCAGAGTGACGCCAGGCGCGCCAGTTGCACGCGCTCGGCATCCAGCTCCAGTCGTTTAACCTGCTCGCGCAGTGCCGCCAAGGCGGGGTCGCGCTGGGCGGGCTCGCGCCAGGCCTGGCGGAGTTGCCTGAGCGCGCCGACCACTTCACGCTGCCAGGGCTGCGCTGTCGCGCTGAGCTGTTCGGCGCGCGATCGGCTATAGGCTACGTTACGCCGCTCGAGCCAGGCCGCGCAGATCAGCAGGCAGACGTCCGCGCCCTGGGCCTGCAGATGCAGGCAGGCGTTTTCGACATCGGGGAGTTGGTAAAAGTCTTCGGCGAAACGCCACAGGTCAGAGGGCATGGTGCTTTCCAAGTACGCGGCGGGCGACTCTGATAGAATCCGCCGCCATTATGATCCGACTCCAGAACCTCACTTTACAGCGTGGCCCTCAGCGTCTGCTAGAAGACGCCGAGATGACCCTGCATCCCGGCCACAAAGCCGGTCTGATCGGCGCCAATGGCGCCGGCAAGTCCAGCCTGTTCGCGTTGCTCCGCGGCGAGTTGAGCGCGGACGCCGGCGACTGCCTGATTCCCGCCGACTGGCGGATTGCCCATATGCGCCAGGAAATCGATGCGGTGGAGCGCCAGGCGGTCGACTATGTGCTCGACGGCGATCTGCACTTGCGCCGCGTGCAGACCGAGCTGGCTGCCGCCGAGGCGGCGCACGACGGCGCGGCCATCGCCCGTTTGCATACCGAACTGGACAACCTCGACGGTTACAGCGCCGATGCCCGTGCGCGCAAACTGCTCGCCGGCCTGGGGTTCGCCAGCGCGCAGATGGATCGCCGGGTAGGCGATTTTTCCGGTGGCTGGCGCATGCGCCTGAACCTGGCTCAGGCGTTGATGTGTCCGTCCGACCTGCTGCTGCTCGACGAGCCGACCAACCACCTGGATCTGGATGCGATCCTCTGGCTGGAAGGCTGGTTGCAGAGTTATCCCGGCACCTTGCTGCTGATTTCCCATGACCGTGACTTCCTCGATGCGGTGGTCGATCACGTCGCCCACGTCGATCAGCGCAAGTTGACCCTCTATCGCGGCGGTTATTCGGCATTCGAGCGCACCCGTGCCGAGCGCCTGGCGCAGCAGCAGCAAGCCTTCGAGAAGCAGCAAGCGCAACGCGCGCACATGGAAAAATATATCGCCCGCTTCAAGGCCCAGGCGACCAAGGCGCGCCAGGCGCAGAGCCGGATCAAGGCGCTGGAGCGCATGGAGGAGCTGTCCGCCGCGCATGTCGACTCGCCATTCGATTTCAGCTTCCGCGAGGCCAGCAAGATCTCCAGCCCGCTGCTCGATGTCAGCGAAGGTCGCCTCGGCTATGGCGACAAGGTGGTGCTCGAGCAGGTCAAACTGAGCCTGGCGCCCGGCGCGCGGATTGGCTTGCTCGGGCCCAACGGCGCAGGCAAGTCGACCCTGATCAAGACCCTGGCGGCTGAATTGCAGCCCATCAGCGGTCGCCTGCAGCGCGGTGAGAATCTGGTGGTGGGCTACTTCGCCCAGCATCAGCTCGACGCCCTGGATGACAAGGCCAGCCCGTTGCTGCACTTCCAGCGCCTGGCGCCGGCCGAGCGCGAACAGACGCTGCGCGATTTTCTCGGTGGTTTCGATTTTCGCGGCGGGCGTTGCGACGAGCCGGTATTGAATTTCTCCGGTGGCGAGAAAGCCCGCCTGGCCCTGGCCTTGATCGCCTGGGGCAAGCCCAACCTGCTGTTGCTCGATGAGCCGACCAACCACCTCGACCTG
>JBFKAF010000064.1:0-10262 GCA_041621735.1 Pseudomonas sp. | reverse complement strand
TGCACTACCGCGTCCTCCCCGCGCCACTCAAGCCGCTGGCGGACAAGTTCTACCGCAGCCATCGTTCGCCAATGCGGGCCCGCCATGAGGACCAGGTGTGGGTCGCGCAACACACCGAGATTGTCGCCGCGCTGTGCCTGCGACCCACAGCCCAGGGGCACTGGCTGACCAGCCTGTTCGTGACACCCGCACAACGCCAGCAAGGGCTGGCAAGCCAACTGATCGAGCGGGCGCTGACGCACACAGCAGGTGCTATCTGGCTGTTCTGCCATCCCGAGCTGAGCCCTTTCTATGGTCGCCAGGGCTTTATACCCTGCGCTAGCCTGCCCCCGGCTCTGCATGACCGATTAGTGCGCTATCAGCGCAACAAGAGCTTGATTGCCATGGCGCGCTCTAAGCAAAGCCAGCACCCCGCTCAGCCAACCGGATGAATATCTCGCGCATAGGCCTATTCGTTGACTTGGCTAAAATACTGGCACTTTGCCCGGCTTTGACCCTTGCCATCCACTGACTAAGCTCTGCATCCTTAGCCCAAACAATCACAAGAATCGGCCATGGCTATACAACACTGGCGACTGCTCAAGCGGCTGCGTCGAGACTTCCAGCTCTCCATCATCACCTTGATGGGCTTGTTCGGCATTCTGGGTATTTCGCCCTATGCCGTGTATCGCCTGGCTGAGGGCAATTACCTGGTCGGGGCAGCCGACACCGTCATCGTGCTGTCGACCCTGCTCGCGGTGCTCTATGCCTGGCGCACTGGCGATACGGTCAAGCCGGGCATCTACCTGGCGGGTATTTTTTCCGTGGGGGCGACGCTGGTCGTCATCAACCTCGGGGTCAACGGCCTGTTCTGGATCTACCCGCTGATCCTCTTCAATTTCTTCATGGTCTCGCCGGGCAGAGCCTGGCTGATCACGGCGCTGGTGCTGACCGCATTGGTCGCCCACGCCCTGCTCGTCCCGGGCACGGTGTTCGAGAGTCACTACCAGATGGTGTCGTTCCTGGTCACCAGCATGATGGCCAGCGCCCTCACGTTTATCTTCGCCTACCGCACCCGCAGCCAGCGTGACCAGTTACAGACCCTGGCGAGCCACGACCCACTGACCGGCGCACGCAATCGTCGGGCAATGAATGAAGAGCTGAAGATAGCGGTATCCACGCATCGCCGACACGGCAACAGCTACGGCATCTTGGTCATGGACCTGGATCACTTCAAGCAGGTCAACGACAACTACGGCCACCAGGCCGGCGACCAGGTACTGGTGGAGTTCGTCGAGTTGATCAAGGACTCTTCGCGTCAGGAGGACCGCTTGTTTCGCTTTGGCGGCGAAGAATTCCTGCTGCTCCTGCCCAACACCACCAAGCCAGGTCTAGCGGCAGCCGCGAACCAGCTGCAACAGCAGATCGCAGCAAACCTGCAAGGCCCAGGCGGGCCGGTGACAGTCTCCATCGGCGGCGCCATTTTACGCCGTGGCGAACCATCGGGCGACTGGCTGCAACGCGCCGATCAGTGCCTGTATCAAGCCAAGAGCGCCGGGCGTAACCGCAGCATCATCGATGAGACAACGCTGAACCTCAGCGAACAGCCAGTAGGCAACGACTGAGAACCCCACCTTGCTTGCTGGCTTCCCTGCGCCATATACGGCGCAATACGGCAAGCCCTGGGTGATTCCGTGCAGAAGCCTTGCCCCTGTAACAACACGGACTGAGGCGTGTCTACTGAGTACATTCACACCTTGAGACCGGCCATGAAACGACGCTCCTTACTCCAAGGCATCGCCCTGCTACCCGCCCTGCCACTCCTCGCTAGCCATGCCCCTCTCAGCCTGGCCGAAACGACCGCCGACGGTACTCCGGTCACCCCGCTGAACAAGCCTCACAGCGCCTGGCGCGAGCTGCTGTCACCTGCCGCCTATGCGGTGCTGTTCGAAGAAGACACCGAGCGCGCAGGCAGCAGCCCGCTGAATCAGGAAAAACGCGCCGGCACCTTCATCTGCGCCGCCTGCTACTTGCCGCTGTTCGACAGCCAGCACAAATACGAAAGTGGCACCGGCTGGCCGAGTTTCACCCAGCCGATTGCCGGCCACACCGGTTTCAAACGCGATTTCAAATTGATCTTCCCGCGCACTGAATACCACTGCGCTCGCTGTGGCGGCCATCAAGGCCATCTGTTCGACGATGGCCCTCAACCGCGTGGCGAGCGCTGGTGCAATAACGGGGTGGCGCTGCGATTCGTCCCTCAGGGCGAAACCCTGCCTGCACTCAGGAGCTGAAGATGACCGCCAATACACTCAACTGGTTGACCCGCGGACCTCTGCTGGCCGCGCCCCTGTTGCTGGCTGCCTTGTTGACGGCGTGTGGGCCGACGTCGGCCCAGACCCCGGAAACTACCGCCAGCCCACCGAGCAGCGGCGCCGCGGATGGCGTGGCGGTATTCGCCGGGGGTTGCTTCTGGTGTACCGAGGCGGATTTCGACAAGGTCCCCGGGGTGTTCTCGACCATTTCTGGTTACATCGGCGGCAGCGTGGCCAATCCAACCTACCAGCAGGTCTCGGCCGGCACCACCGGCCATACCGAAGCGGTTCAAGTGCGCTACGACCCGAGCAAGACCAGCTACGCCAAGCTTCTGGAAGCCTTCTGGCCGACCATTGACCCGTTGACCGCGAACGCGCAGTTCTGCGATCACGGTTCACAGTACCGAAGCGCAATTTTCTACGGCACTGCCGACCAACAAACACAGGCCGAAGCCTCAAAAGCCGCCCTGCAAAATTCCGGGCGCTTCAACCAGCCCATCGTTACCGAGATTCTCCCGGCCAGCACCTTCTACCCGGCCGAGGATTACCATCAGGACTATTACCAGAAAAACCCGCTGCGCTATGCCTATTACCGCAGAGGCTGCGGACGCGATGCGCGACTTGAGCAACTGTGGGGCAAAAAAGACTAGACCCATCCGGACCCAGCCATCTATCCATTGAGTGATGGCTGGGTATTCAGTTGGGCGCTGAGGCCCTGACGCAGATATTGACTGGCTACCCTGGTTTTCGACTCAACCTGCGCGACTGGCCATGCCGGCGCTGAAATCCTTATTCAAACTGGCTTCAGGGGTAGCCGTCTTGGCTCACATGAGTTCGCTCTTTACGCTCGCCAATGCCGCGCTGGCGCATTGTTCGTCAAGATGGCCACCCGGCGCACCACCAATACCGAGCGCACCTATCACCTCACTACCAACCTTGATCGGCAGACCGCCGCCTAATACCAGAAAGTCGTCGATCATCGGCAGGTACTGGGCGCCTGGGTTCTTCTGCACCATGTCCACGACGGCCGAGGTGGCTGCCTTGGTGGAGGCCGAGGTGTAAGCCTTGCGACGGCTGGCGTCGACGGTGTGCGGGCCGGCATTGTCGGCACGGAGTACGGCGCGCACGCTACCCGCACGGTCGACTACCGTGGCGGTCACGTTATAACCCTTGGCCGTGCAACTCTGCACAGCAGCGCTGACGATCTGCGCGGCCAGCTTCTGATTGATGTTCCGCTCGCTGGCAACCTCAGCCTGAGTGCTGAAGCTGAAAACGGCGAGGCTGCCAAGGGCAATAAAGGCGAAAGCTTTCATGGGGTTTCTCCAGTTGAGTTCATCGGCCATAACCGAGGCCTAATTCTGGAGAAACGCTGCGGCACCCACTATCGGCCTGACTGCTGATATGACTCCGTAAAACTACCCAGCGACTGAACTCAGTTCGGCGTTATGGCCGTCAGATAGAGCCTTACCAATTGCGCCAGTGAGTCCACTTCGAGCTTCTCAAACAGATTCGCGCGGTGGCTTTCCACGGTTCGCGGCGAGAGCTCGAGCAAACGGGCAATCTGCTTGTTGGAAAGACCGTCGACTATCTTCTCCAGCACTTCACGTTCGCGCCCTGTCAGGCGACCCAGTCGGGTCTGGGCCTGAAGCGAGACGCTGGCTTTTTCTCGACTGCCGATGTGTGCCTGCACGGCGCTCTGTACCGCATCGATCAGCTCGCCTTCGTCCGCCGGTTTGCTCAGGAACTCAACCGCACCGCTGCGAAAAGCGCGCCGGCAAGCCGCCAGATCACCATGCCCGGTGAGGATGATGACCGGTAGATCGATCTGCTGCGCTACCAGACGATCGAGCAACTGCAGCCCGGACTCGCCCGGCATGCGAATATCGAGGATCAGGCAACCGATCGCATTCGGCTCCCTCGCGGCGATGAACTCGGCGCTACTGGCGTAGGCTTCGCTACGCAGGCCAACCGAGTGCAGCAGCAAGGCCAGACCCTCGCGCACATCCGGGTCATCGTCCAACAGATAGACCACGGGGGATTGTTGGTTCATGATGCGAATTCCTCGCTGGCGACGGGCAGGGTCAGGCTGAACAGGCAGCCTCCGGTTGAGCTGCGCGCAACGTTCAGAGCGCCACCGGCCTGCTCGATGATACTGGCGCAGATGCTCAGGCCGAGCCCGAGCCCCCCTGGTTTAGTCGTGAAGAAGGGCTCGAACAGGCGACTGGCCGCTTCCGCATTGAGACCGGGGCCGGAATCGGCGACGTCCAACCGCACAGACTGCTGCTCCTGCGTCAGCTTGATATCGAGCAGGCGTACGGACTGTTCCTGCATGGCCTCGCTGGCATTCAACAGCAGATTGACCAGCACTTGCTCGAAGCCGATGGCATCGCCCAGTACCGTCGGCAGTCCGTTAGGCAGTGAGGTGCTGACTTTTATCTGCTGGCGGCGCATCGTCTCGCGCGTGAGCATCAGCGCGCCCTCCACCACTGCGCGTAATTCGACGGGCTCGACCCGTGCAACATGCGGCGACATGAACTGACGCAACCTCTGCACGATTGCGCCGGCACGCTTGGCTTGGCGGGCCAGATTGCCTGCGGCCTGCCGGGCGCCTTGCAAATCGGGCGGGTCGTCTGCGATGAAGTGCGCCAGGGCTTGGCTGTTGGCTAACATGGCGGCCAGCGGCTGGTTCAGCTCATGCGCAATTCCTGCTGCCAGCTCGCCCATGGTGTTGATGCGCGAAGCCTGGGCCAAGGCCAATTGTCGCCGGGCGAGACTGCTTTTTCGGTACTGCTCGATCGCCCAACTGCACAGCAGACTGATCAACAACAGCGCGGCAATACCCAACACCAGCCGCCCCCAAGGCAGGTGCGCGGGTAACGGCGGCTGTCGAGTGCTGAGCAGAAAAGGCTGGGAATGGCTGCCCAGGTGCTTATTGAAGACCAAGGGCGCGAGACCTGGCCAACTGCTTTGCCGTGCAGGGAGTTGCCAGAGTGACAGGCCATTGCTGGCGGCCAGTTGAATGGCCATGAGTGGGCCGGGCAACTCCTCAGGCGGCAGCAAGCGGTCGGTTGCGATGCGAATGGCGAACACCGAGCCTTGCTGACTCGCGCGCAGGAGACGGTAGTGGGCAGAGCCCGAAGTCACCGTCAGTGAGCCCTGGCGAAGAGGCTCACGCACACCCTCCAGCACAGCGGCATCTAGCGGAGGCGTGGGCTGACTGGCGATCTGTTGCCAACCGCCATCCGCCGCCTTGCGGTAGCGCTCGATGCTGGAAATCTGCGGATAACCGCGCTGCAAAGAGGCGGCGAAGGTCTCGAACAACCCGGTGAAGATACCGAACGAGTGTTCGGCGGCGATCAGGGCCGCGAGAATGGCTTCATGCTGCTCGGCCCGCTGGGTCAGCAGGCGGTGAAGAATCCGCGACTGGGTTTGAAACCCCTCGTGCGTAGCGGTTCGCTCCTCACCCAGCAGCCAGCCGGCATAAATCAGAGCAAGCCCCAGCCAAACCAGCAAGGCGGTTAGCCAGAGCGACACGAGTCTCAGGCGCATAGGCTGGGATTGTATGGCGAGGAAAGGGAAGACGGCACCGGGTACCCTGCTTTAGGACTGAGATGGCGGTAAGAGACCAGACAGGCCTCTTCAGCGCTGAGTGTGCCATCGGAACACCTCTACTGTCGTTCCCGTAGAACTACTGAGAGAACTGCTCAAGAGCCGACTGCCTGAATTCAGCACATACAGGCCAGCACCCAGCAGCGCGGCGAACTTCATCGGTGCGGGCGGATCGGCAGTTACACGGCATCAACCGCTATACGGAGACATAGAGAAGCAAGCAAGGATAAAAAAACCGGCTACAAGGCCGGTTTATCTGGGCTTCAGCATCATATGGGAACATGCAGAAACCATAGTATTGGTGCCGTTGAGAGGAATCGAACCCCCGACCCCATCATTACGAATGACGTGCTCTACCAACTGAGCTACAACGGCACACAGCCTGCGCATTATTCAATGGAGTCCGCGGGCGCTCAAGCGGGTTTTGACCATCGAGCACACTGCAGTTGTGCTCGACTTAGGCTCGACTTAGGACCGCCAAGCCCCTCACAGACGACCCAGCCACACACGGCCGGGTATATTCCTTACTCGACGACCAACTCGATGCGCTCGTCGTGAATCACGATCCGCCCTTGCTTGTATAGCCCGCCGATGGCCTTCTTGAAGTTGCCCTTGCTGACGCTGAACAGCGCCGTGATGGCTTCGGGTGAGCTTTTATCGCCAAGATTGAGTACACCGTCGTGCTCACGCAGCTTCGCCAGTATCTGCTCGCTCAGGCTACCCACCGCGCCCTGCCCCACGGGCTGCAGACTCAGGCTGATCTTGCCGTCCGCTCGTATCTCTTTGATAAAGCCTTTTTCTTGCATGCCGCTGCGCAGGAACTTGAACAGTTCGTTCTTGTGGATCAGGCCCCAGTGCTGGCCGTTGATGATCGCCTTGAAGCCCATATCGGTGGGCTCGGCTATCAGCAGGTCGACCTCCTGACCCGCCTTGTACTGTGCCGGCACATTGTCCAGGTAGCGATCCAGGCGCGCCGTGGCGGTGATGCGTTTGCTGCGCTTGTCGAGGAAGACGTGCACCACACAGTAATCACCCACCTGCAACGGACGCTTTTCTTCCGAGTGGGGCAACAACAAATCTTTCGGCAAACCCCAATTGAGAAATAAACCGACGCGGTTGATATCCACCACTTTCAGGCTGGCAAATCCACCGACCTGAACTTTGGGTGTTTCCGTGGTGGCAATTAATTTGTCGTCGCTGTCCAAATAAATAAAAACATTCAGCCATTCATCCACATCGCTCGGCGTATCTTTAGGGATATAACGCTTGGGCAATAATATTTCGCCATCCGCGCCGCCATCCAAATACAAGCCGAAGTCGGTGTGTTTCACGACCTGCAAACAATTCATTCGTCCAATTAGCGCCATGCTGCCTTACCTCGTTGCGAGACCGGCATTCTACCTGAGTTGCCGCCTGGTTTCGCGCAGTCAGTACCCCAGCACAGCCGCGCTTCAGATCATCCGACCAGTGGAAAGCCTTGCCTGACGGCGGCTTCCAAGCAGCCTTTTCTGATGTATTGACCCTTGGCGAAACAACAGCTTATCGGCGCCCTGGGTAGTTTTGAGAGACTTCTGCGGGATGCTTTCAGGCGCACGCCAACCAGTGCCCTGCGTTATTAACCAAGCAATTGTCAAGCGCTTCGGGTACAATGCTCGGCCAGATTAATTTTTAAATAGGTTAATGGCCGCCATGCGTGTAAAAGCATCCCACAGCAAACCCAAGCCGGCTCCGGCCGTTGAAACCAGCGCTTCGATTGATGCGCAAATCGCGGCCTTCTTGCAAAGCGGTGGCGAAATCCAGCAGATCGCCAAGGGTGTCAGTGGCCAGGTCTACGGCACCACCAAGCAGATCACCATCGGCAAGAAATAACCAACCGCACCGCCTCTGAGCGCTTTGCTCGCCTCGACAAAGCGCTAGGCCCCTCGCCTCACCTCTCTCCTGCCTACGCCACTTATCAGCATTTTTTGGCAATTCGCCAACGCCTACTAGCGGCTAGCACGCGCATGTTTCAGAATCATGTCAGACCGTCTTTTTCGGCGGGTTCGGCAGCGTCGGCAGCGTCGGCAGCGTCGGCAGCGTCGGCGACACATTCTGGCGCTTGCCTCAGGAGTTTTAGTGCGCCCTTTCAGTCATTGGCGGCAACACCCCGTTAGCGTTCTGCTGACGTTAGGCCTTCTATTTATCGTAATTCCGCTGGCCAGCCGCTACGGACTGGGCTGGGCGCACCCCTTCGGCTATTTATCCGACCTGGCCATTGGCTGCCTGCTACTGGTGCTGCTGCATCAGCGTTCTGGATGGCTGAGCGTGCCATTGATACTGCTCTGGTGTGTATTCACCCTGGGCACTGCAGAATTGGTCACGGCGGTCGGGCGCATGCCGACAGCGACGGATCTACACTACCTCACCGATACACAGTTTCTTCGCCACTCGACGCAGGGCAGCGGACTGAGCCATCCGCTCCTGGCCTTGGCCCTGAGCAGCAATGTGCTGATCTTTCTGCTGCTGCGTTGGCGGCTGAAAACCAGTCCTCGGCGCACGCTCTCCCCGATCTGGTTACTACTGCCTCTGGGGTTGCTCGCCACTCATGCCTTCTATCAATACCGCAGCCCCAGTGAGACTGAGCAATGGCTGCAATTCAACCTGCCGCATAAGCTGCTGGCCGAAGGCCTGAATGCCAGCCAGTCACGCGTAGAGGACTGGCTGGACGACGACAACCCCGACAGCCCAGCGGATATTGCCGGGCTCGTGCAGCTCGACCTCGATGGCAGCCCGCTACTCAGCCAGCCGGGTAACGCGCGCAATGTCTTGGTTATCACCCTGGAAGGCATTCCAGGCGCCTATATCGCAGCCAGCCGTAGGGCCATCCACAGCAGTTATCGGCAAGCGCCGATGCCGCGACTCAGTCAATGGGCCGAGCGCGGCATGCTCACCCCGGACTATGTGCTGCACGGCCACCAGACCATTCGCGGTCTTTACGCCATGCTCTGTGGCGATTACAACAAACTCGATTCCGGCACACCGAAGGGCGTCGAGCTGCTGAATAACCCGCAGCGCAGCCAGCAGTGCCTGCCCGCGCAACTGCGTGAACACGGTTTCAGCACCCATTACCTGCAAGGCGCGGGGCTACGCTTCATGGCCAAGGATCAGGTCATGCCGCGCATGGGCTTCGATACGACCCTGGGTCGCGACTGGTTCAAGAACCCGCCGCACCTGGAATTCCCCTGGGGCATGGACGACAAAGCCTTCTTCGAGGGCGCCCTCGACTATGTGCAACAGCTGCGCAGCAAGCAACGGCCGTGGATGCTCACCCTGCTGACCGTGGGCACGCACCAGCCCTACTCGGCTCCCGCCACTTACCTTGAGCGCTGGCCGAATGCCAAACAGGCGGCGATTGCCTACCTGGACGATGCCGTGGCGGACTTCCTGGACGCCCTGGAGCGGCAAGGCGTACTCGAGGACACCCTGATCATCGTCACCTCGGACGAGTCCCACGGCCTGGAAAACGTGCGCCTGGCCTCGGCCTGGGGCTTCAACCTGCTGCTGGCGCCGGAACAGGCCCAGCTGCCGCGACTCAAGCACGGGGTCTACGGGCATGTTGACCTGACCGCCTCGGTGCTCGATTACTTTGCCTTGCCGATACCCAGCAACCTCAGCGGCCGCTCGTTGTTGCGCGACTATGCCCACGGACGGGAAATCATCTCCTATACCAACGGCCTGCTGCGTCAGCATGACGGCAAAGGCACGCTCACCGAGTGCGACTTCCAACACATCTGCCGGCGTTATGCCAGTGAGGGTTTCATTGCCGACAGCGCCCGTTATCTCGGGCGCCTGAGCGGCAAACCGGCACGGCTGATCGACCAGCGCGCAGCCTTGCTCGATCAATCCTTGCGCAACGGCCAGGTGGAGCAGCGCTACCAATTCGCCAACGGCCAACAGATAGCCCTGCAGCCCACAGCAGGCGATGATTGGGCGGACAACCTGGTCGGCGCACAATACCTGGAGCTGCCGAAAGGCAGCCAAACCACCGTCAACCTCAAGGTGCGCGCCGTGCACATGGACGCAAAAGGCGCCAAGCTGCAGCTGAAAACCAAGGAATATGACCGCGAGGTGATCCTGCCGCTGCCCGAACTGCCACTGCTCACACTCGGACAACCGATTGCCCTGAGTTTTACCTTCAACAACCTCGACACGCGCAAGGCCTTCTCCTTTCACCTGCTCGGCCAAGGTCGAGGCAGCATCGAAATCACCGATTTCAGCGTGGTCAGCGAAGCCATCACAGACAAACTGTTGTCGTCCAAAAGCGGCCTAGCCAAGCCACTCAACAACTGAATACTGAGCCTGAAGCCACGGCGACTCGAC
>JBFKAF010000063.1:0-10365 GCA_041621735.1 Pseudomonas sp. | reverse complement strand
TTTGCTTGGGCATGTCATGTTGCTCTCCCCGCTCACAGTTCCTGATCCCAGTTACGCAACGGCTGCACCCCACGCTTGCGCATGGCATCCATATAGGCGCCGAGTACGTCGCGGGCAGGCAGGCCCTTGGCCTCATTCTCTTGCACCCACTGCGCGGCGATGTTGGGCATGGCGTTGACCCAGGCCAATCGCTGTTCACGGGTCCACTCTTGAATAACCAGCGGTGGATTAGCGTTGGCGCCGGTCTGCGCCATGTGCGCCATGCCTCGCTGATAGATGTCCATGACCGCCTCGCCCATCTTCTGCGAGTACTCGCGCCCAACCTCTTTCATGATCAGGCGAACTTCTGGCGGCAGGCGTGCCCAGGTGTCCTTGTTGATCGCCAGCGCACCGAAGTAGGTCGAGCCGAGGTTGACCTTGGTGACATAGGGCGCCACCTCGTGGAGTTTGATACTCATGACCCCCGAGGTAAGGGATAGAGCGCCTTCCGACAGCCCGGTCTGCACGTCCGTGTAATAGGTGGTCAGGGCGCCGTTGACGGCAACTGCCCCGGTACCGCGCATCCACGAGGCCAGCACCCCAGGTGCCGAGATTTTGCGACCGCGCAGATCCTCGACCGAATTAAGCGGAAAGGTTGTGAACATGTGATAAGGGTCGCCACTGCAGGACCCGAGGAACACCAGGTTGTTCTTTTCCCATTCGCTTTTGAGCGCAGGCAGCGTTTCGTTCAACTCGTTGAACACTTCCATCATCAAGAGCGGATCATCGGTAACCGCCGGGGTGTAGATGGTCACCTGGCTCAATGGCTGCTTGGAGCCCTCGAGATTGCTAAAGACCCAACCGATGTCGACGATACCGTCTGCGACCGAACTCAGCGTCGCATTGGCTTTGTACAACTGCCCACCATAGGCTTCCTGCCACTGGATGCTATAGCCCTTATCCAGCGCCTCAACGCGGCGGTTGACCTCAGGAATAAAGTGACTGGAAATCACTCCGACCCAGGGTAAAGTTGTGGGATGGCTTGCACCTACTGTCAGTTTGAACTGTTCCTCGGCGAGGACAACGTTCACCTGAAAGGTGGCCAGCACTGTTGCCAGGCAAGAACTCATTACAAATTTGCGCCACATAGTATTCTCCTTATATTTGTTTTTTGGCTCGCACGAAACCGCACTCAGCCACTTACTGATCTCAATGAGATGAGGGAGGGTATTAGTTGCGACAGACGTTAGTTATATCTAAAACATTGCACACGATTCGTCGAACTCCAGACGCGGACTTCGAGGGAATAACTTACCCGGGTCGCCATAACCTAAATTGCAAAGAAAGTTGGTTTTAACCTGGGCACCAGGGAAGCAACTTTTCTGCGCGCTTTCTGCAGCAAAGAACTCGCTGTCGACCATGGCATGGTCGAAGCCGGACATAGGGCCGCAGTCGAGCCCCAGCGCCCGCGCCGCCAGCATAAGGTAAGCCCCCTGCAAGGAGCTGTTGCGCAGTGCAGTGGCTCCGATCAGCTCGGGCTTGCCCTCAAACCACTCACCGACGGTGGGGTTATGCGGGAATAGTTTGGGGAGCTTCACGTAGAAGCAACTGTCGTAACCGATGATTGCGGTAACGGGCGCCGATACAGTCTTGTCCACGTTTCCCGGGCTGAGCGCAGGCAACAGCCGTTGTTTGGCCTCGGGCGTGCGCAGAAATACGATGCGGGCTGGGCAACTGTTGGCACTGGTCGGCCCCCAGCGCAACAGTTCATAAAGTGCTTTAAGTGTTTCATCAGTCACGGGCTTATCCAGCCAGCCGTTATGGCTGCGGGCTGCGCGAAACAATAAGTCAAGGCCCTGCTCATTTAGTTTGTTATTCATTGAGCGTCTCCGGTTGCATAGCAACTTGGCAACGATTGAGTCATTCCTTACTTACGACTTGTTGCTCCGATCAATCTCGCACTGCCCGCCAAGGAAGCTCTCCACCGTCATCTGCGGCCCCCATTGATAGAGGCTGGAATCGCACGAATCGGTGTAGTTCAAGGGCGATTCCTGGTTATACAAATCGCCATCGGTGAAGTGCTCGATGATGTTGCCGGCCGGGTCGAGCCAATAATCAAATATTTGGCTACCCAATAAATGCCGACCTACGCCCCAGAAAGACGACCATCCCTGCGCGGCCATCCACTCGTGTCCCAGGCATTGGGCATCGAAATCCTGTACTTCAAAGGAGGTGTGATGGACATGGTCTTCGGTCGCCTGGAACAGTGCGATAGTGTGATGATCGGTCCACTCGCGCCCCCGATTGAGACGCAGGAAAGCGGCAACCGGATGTCCCTGATCGTCGGTCTCGACCACAAGATCGGACGGCAGCAGTCCCAGCGTGCGCGTGTACCACTCGAGATTCGTGGCCATATCGCTAACACCGATGGCGGCATGACCAATTCGCAGCACTTGCGCGGCGCCCTTAGCGGGACGCTGGACACAGCCGAAACGGCGCTTTTCGACAGCCGAGTTCAGTGTCAGAGCCGTTCGTATCGGCAGGGGTTCGACCGGCTGAATGCCATGGACCAACTCGATTCTGCGCCCAGTAGGGTCTGCCAGCGTTACCCGCTGTCCTCCTCCCGGCCCCTCGAGTGTCTCGATCCTGGAGGCGCCCGGCAGGCGTTCCGCCTCATACAGATCCTCGATGCTTTGCACGGCGAAGGCGATCGCGCCGAAGCTGGGCTGCTCCGCTTGCTCGGCCACGTAAACATAGGGCAACTCGCCCGTACCGCGCATATATAGATGCCGCTCGGTTCTCAGTGCGACAACCAGTCCGAAATCGGTCAAGAAACGTTCGATCACATCCAGGTCGGGATGCCGGTACACAACATGATTGATGTCTTTAAGCTGGAGCATGGCTGTTCCTCATCGTAGGCACAGGATGTCGGATCATGCTAAAGCGCAGGCGGTCAGCCGGACCGGCCCCCACCGAGATCAAGATTGCTTGAGCAATCCGACTCGGGGTGCCGGTACGACCATGCGAAGCCCTGGCATCACGCAGTTTCAGCAGCGTGCGCATGATTCATCACCCAGCCCACATCGTCGGCAAAGGTGAAAGACAATCGCGTGGGCTTATGCCGGTAGCGTCTCGTCGGCAATGAGATTGCTCAGCGTACCCAGGCCTTCGATCTCCACGGTGCACAGATCGCCGGGCTTCATGAAGAGCGGGGGGCGGCGAGCCCAACCGATGCCGGCGGGTGTACCCGTGACAATGATGTCGCCGGGTTCGAGGGTCACCGCCTCGCTGAGGATGGCGATCAAGTCGGCGACACTGAAGATCATGTCGCCGGTATTGCCCTGCTGTACGACCGCGCCGTTCAGGCGTGTAACGAGGCGCAACCCTTGGCCACCATCCGGCAGTTCATCGGCGCTCACGAAGCTCGGACCGAAGGCGCCGGTGGCATCGAAGTTCTTACCAATCGTCCATTGCGGCGATTTGAACTGATAGTCGCGAACCGAGGCCTCATTGAAGATGGAATAGCCCGCGACATGTTCTAGCGCGCGGTCCTTGTCGATATGGCGCCCTCCTACTCCGATAATGACGGCCAACTCACCTTCGAAATCGAGTTGCTCCGACGCGTTCGGACGAATGATGGCGACGCCATGGCCAATCAGGGTTGAGGCAAAGCGCGGGAAGAAGGTGGGATAGGAAGGCTGCTCATAGGGGCTTTCCTTGGTGTGATCCGCATAGTTCAGCCCGACACAGACAATCTTCGAGGGGCGCTCTATTGGAGGCAGGTACTGAATATTGGCCTGATCGATCAAGCGACCATCGCTCAAGACCCGGTATGCCGCGTGCAATGCCTCGCCTCCTGTGCCGAGCAGAGTATGGAGACTGCCGGGATAGCCAGGCTCATTCTCGGTCAGTCCTCGCAGCACACCATCCTGTTCGACTCCGAGCCCTTTGCTCGCACCCTCTATGAAATTCACAAAGCGCATGACGATTACCTCTCTAGTTTTGTTTTTATCGGAATAGTCTTTAAGGTACGGTACGGTACCGTACCCCTTTGAGCAAAAATTACTCCTAGCTGACTGGTAACGTCAAGCGCCTCTAAAGACAGTTTTTTGATTTACAGAGATTTTTTATTCCAAAATCATCAACAAATGATCTGGAATGCGTCTATCTTGGCGGTTAGGCTAGTTTCAGAAACTGGTCGTAATACTCACCAGTACCGTGTCAATCTCTAGTGTGTGAAATAATTTATGCAGAGTTCTCGGCAAACCGAAAAGCAGCAAGCAATACTCGCCACAGCCACCGAAATGTTCCTGACCGATGGATATTCTGGCGTGAGTGTCGACGGCATCATCGCCAAGATTGGTGGTTCCAAGCGCACCATCTACTCCTACTTCGGTGACAAGGACGGTCTGTTTGCCGCGATAATTTCCCAGCTCTGTGCCGAGATCGTCACTCCGCTCACTCACCTGGATCTGAAAAGACAACCCCTGCGTGAGGCTTTGTCGACGATCGCCCACACCTTCTTGGGGGTTGTCCTGTCACCACGGACCATTGCGTTGCACCGCCTGGTCG
The DNA here is from genome assembly GCA_041621735.1 of Pseudomonas sp. Classification (GTDB taxonomy): domain Bacteria; phylum Pseudomonadota; class Gammaproteobacteria; order Pseudomonadales; family Pseudomonadaceae; genus Aquipseudomonas. The sequence continues at coordinate 5,814 of JBFKAF010000063.1, read as the reverse complement.
TTTCCGAAGCCCCGCGCGCACCGGAAGTGGCCAGAGCATTCTTCGCGGCCGCCCCTAACACCTCGTACCGCTGTCTAGCCGATTACTTCACCTGGGCCGATGGCGCGGGTCTGGTCACATCTGGCGACGCCCATGCCCGAGCCGTAATCTTCCTGGACTCATTGACTGGTGATTTGCAGCTCCGCAGCTTACTGGGGTTATTGGACACACCTCCGCAAGCGGAGCAGGAGCACCTGATCGAAGAGGCCATATCCATATTTATGAAAGGCATTTCACCGGAGGCTTTATAAACCGACGTCAGGAGCTAAGGGAGGTCGACTAACTAGCCTAGGTTGAAACCAGCAATCCGCACTGGGTCAAATTTAAATCGGCAGGGTGGGTGAACAGTCAACGTCAACGTATTCTGCCACCAGCCCGCGCGCCTCGATCCGCTGCGCGAGCTGCACTGGCTAGAACACCTGCACCCGTTGTTTGTCGAGTTGGATGCCGAGCCGCCGGCCAGCGTAGGTCTATCGAAGCTGCGTGGATGATCCTGAAACGCTTGAGGTTCTACTGGATACCCGTCCCGCCGTGATCAGCTTCCACTTTGGCCTGCCCAAGCAGGGCTGGGTCGAACGGCTGTAGGCCAGGGGAATTCATCTCATGACTATTACAACGTCGTTGGCTGAAACACGCCTGATCGAAGCCGCCGGGCTCGACCCTAGCGTGTCCAGGCCGCGAGATGGCTGCGCAGGATTAACGGACTAGCGGCCCGGTCTGCTCGATATCGAGAACAGACAGGCAGACGATTCGATTGCCTCCATCTACAACTCTCCAGTCGAGGCCAAGTCAATAATTAGCCCGAGACCCAGCGCTCGATAATCGCACAGTTTTTTCCACCCAGACGAACCACCTAACGTCCTCGACTAGCGTCCTGAAAGCCTTGTTGTCTCTGGCTCACACAGGCTTCCCCCAACCGCAGTTAAGTCCACGGGCTTGATTCCCAGCCAGTTCTCATGCGCAGCATTGTTGACTGAATTAACTGGTTAGTACATTTTCTATCTAGAGGTCCGACCAACCGAGTCGGTATCTGTAGAACAAGGGAGAAGATGCGCATGTCACCAACAGTTCTGGTGCTTAACGGCCCCAACCTGAACCTGCTCGGCAGTCGCGAACCGGCCACTTACGGTCACGAAACTCTGGCCGATATTTCCAGCCTGTGCAGCCGTACGGCGGATGAACTGGGCCTGGCCATCGAGTTTCGCCAAACCAACCACGAAGGCGAACTGCTCGACTGGATTCATCAGGCGCGCGGCCGTTGTGCCGGCATCCTGATCAACCCGGCCGCCTGGACCCATACCTCCGTGGCGATTCGCGACGCCCTGCTTGCCAGCGAACTGCCGGTGATCGAGGTGCACCTGTCCAACGTGCACCAGCGCGAGGCCTTTCGCCATGTTTCCTTCGTGTCCGCGATCGCCGTCGGGGTGATCTGCGGCTTGGGCAGCAACGGTTATCGCCTGGCGCTGCAGCATTTCAGTCAACTGTTCAAGGGGTGATCAGCATGTCCCAGACTAAACCTGTCAGCGTACTCGCGGGCCTGATCGGTGCCGGCATCCAGGGGTCGCGCACCCCTGCCCTGCACGAACGTGAAGGCGATGCCCAGGGCCTGCGATACCTGTATCGACTGATCGACCTCGACCAGCTGAAACTCGACAGCGCCGCCCTGCCCGACCTGTTGAGCGCTGCCGAGCGCTTGGGCTTCACCGGTCTGAACATTACCTTTCCCTGCAAGCAGGCAATCATTCCGCTGCTCGATGAACTGTCGCCCGAGGCGCGTGGCATCGGTGCGGTGAACACTGTGGTGCTCAAGGATGGCCAGCGCGTCGGCCACAACACCGATTGCCTGGGCTTCGCCGAAGGCTTTCGTCGTGGCCTCCCCGACGTCGCCCGCGAACGCGTGGTGCAGATGGGCGCCGGAGGCGCCGGGGCGGCAGTGGCCCATGCCCTGCTCAACGAAGGCGTGCAGCACCTGAGCATTTTCGATGTGGATGCCAGCCGCGCCCAGAGCCTGGTCGACAACCTCAACCAGCACTTCGGCGGTGGTCGCGCCCAGGTTGGCAGCGAGCTGGCAACAGCCATGGCGGTCGCCGATGGCCTGGTCAACACCACGCCGATGGGCATGGCCAAGCTGCCGGGGACGCCGGTGCCTAAAGAGCAGCTGCATCCACGCCTGTGGGTCGCCGAGATCGTCTACTTTCCGCTGCAGACCGAACTGCTGCGCGACGCCCGTGCGCTCGGCTGCCAGACCCTGGACGGCGGCACCATGGCGGTGTTCCAGGCGGTGAAGGCCTTCGAATTGTTCAGCGGTATCAGCCCCGACTCGGCGCGCATGCTCGAACACTTCGGCAGTTTCAGCTAAGCCTGCGGGCTAACCGCAGACACTACAAAGGGCCTTGCGGCCCTTTGTAGTGTCTGTTTCAGCGTTGCAGATAGCGCAACACCGCCTCGCAAATCACTTCTTTATGCCGCAGCTTCACTTCTTCGGCCGCCAGGTCGATCTTGAAGATCGTGCCGAAGGTGTGGCGGTTGGAGACCCGGTAGAAGCAGAACGAGCTGATCAGCATGTGCACATCCAGCGGCTTCAGGCCGCTGCGAAATACGCCGTCCGCCTCGCCGCGTTGGAGGATGTCGCCTATCCCCTCTAGCACCGAATGGTTCAGCGTGGGGATCAGCTCGGACTGCATCACATGCTCGCCGTAGTGGATATTCTCGATGCTGACGATGCGCACGAAGTCGACGTTGCGGTCATGGTGATCGAAGGTGAACTCGACCAGCCGACGAATCGCCTGCTCGGGCGTCAGCTCACCCAGGTGCAGCTGGCCTTCGGTGTTGCGAATGTCACCGTAGAGTTTCTCCAGCACCGCCTGATAGAGCCGGTCCTTGCTGGCGAAGTAGTAATAGATCATGCGCTTGGAGGTTTGCGTGCGCTCGGCGATCGAGTCGACCCGGGCGCCGGAGAGGCCCAACTGGACAAACTCCTCGATGGCGGCCTGGAGAATGTTTTCGCGGGTTTTCTCCGGGTTGTTCTTACGCCCCTTGCGCGGCATATCGGTGATCGCGTCGCTCAGGGGCACGGCAGGGTTACGCATGGCAGGCTCACAAACATTCGAAGAATACGCGGATTATCGTCCGGCTCGACGGGCAAAGGCCAGCAGGCGAAGCGCCTGCTGGCCACAGATGCTCAGCGGCATGCACCAGCTTACAACTGCACCCGCTTGGCAGCGCCACTGCGCGCCTTGGCCATGGCCGCCAGGCGTACCGCGACGTTGGCCGCGCCATAACCGACGTAGCCGTTCTTGCGCTGGATGATTTCGAAGAAGAAACGCTCTTCAAACGCCTCGGTATAAACGTGGAACAATTCACCGCCCTGGGCATCGCGGTCATACAGCACGTTGTAATAGGCCAGTTCGCTGAGGAACTCGTCGTCGAAGTCGAAGCGCGCGGCGAGGTCGTCGTAATAGTTGAGCGGAATGTCCAGTAGCGGCACCCCCGCCTCCTTGGCCCGGGCAATCTCCTGAAAGATATCCGCACAAGAGAAGGCGATATGGTGCACGCCCGAGCCCCGGTAGCTCGACAGCGCATGGGCGATGGCGGTGTTACGGTTCTCCGAGATATTCAACGGCAAACGCACCGTGCTGCAACGACTGCGCAGCGCCCGGCTCTTGACCAGCCCATAAGGGTCGGGCAGCACCACTTCATCGTCCGCCTCGAAATCCAGCAGGCTCTTGTAGAACAGCACCCAGCTGTCCAGGCCATCGGCGGGCAACGCCAGGGCCATGTGGTCGATGCGCTGCAAGCCACCCTGCTCGACCGCCGCCGGGTTGAGACTGAAGTCGGTGTCGTAGATGCTTTGGCCCTCGTTATCCTTGTCGACCAGGTAGATCAGGCTGCCGTCCGGCGCACGCACCGCCGGCAGCTCCCGCTCGTTGGGGCCGACCAGGCCGCGATAGGGCTGGCCCTTGTAGTCGCAGGCACGTTGCAAGGCAGGCGCAGCGTCCTTGACCCGCAATGCGGTGGCGCACAGCGACGGACCGTGGGCCTCGAAGAAGCTGTGGGCGAAGGAATAGGGTTCGGCGTTGAGCACGATATTGATGTCGCCCTGGCGCAGCAAGCTGACAGCCTTGGAGCGATGTTGGCCGGCGCGGGCAAAGCCCAAGCGCTCGAGCCAATGGCCCAGCTTGGCAGCAATGGCGTCGTCCACGGCGAACTCGAGAAACTCGACGCCGTCATAGCGACTGGCCGGCGGCGGCGAGAACAGCAGGTCGAGCGCGACCGGTGCCTGCTCCTTTTCCAGCAGCTTGCGCGTCTTCTCTTCCAGGTAGAGCAACGAACGCAGCCCGTCGGCGGCGTTGGCGCGGGCCGGCGCGGCGCGGAAACCGTCGTTAAACACCTCGAGCGACAGCGGCCCGCGATAGCCGGTGCGAATGATTGGTGCGAGGAAACCGGCCAGATCGAATTCGCCCTGTCCCGGGAAACAGCGAAAATGCCGGCTCCACTCCAGCACGTTCATGGCCAGGATCGGCGCGTCGGCCATCTGCACGAAGAAGATCTTGTCGCCGGGGATCTCGGCGATAGCCGCCGGGTCGCCCTTCAGCGACAGGGTGTGGAAACTGTCGAGGATCATTCCCAGCGCCGGATGGTCGGCCTGGCGCACCAGGTTCCACACCTGCTGGTAGGTGTTGACGTGACGGCCCCAGGCCAGGGCCTCGTAGCCGATGCGCAGGCCGCGGGCTCCGGCGCGCTCGCCGAGCAGGCGCAGGTCGTCGACCAGGATCTGCTCGTCGTCCAGAGCATCGGCGGCGACGTTGCTGCACACCAGCACCAGGTCGGTGCCGAGCTCCTGCATCAGGTCGAACTTGCGCTCGGCGCGGTCGAGGTTCTTTTGCAGGCGGTCGCGGTGGCAGCCCTCGAAATCGCGGAACGGCTGGAACAGCGTGATGGCGATGCCCAGATCGGCACACATCTTGCGGATGTCACGCGGGCTGCCGTCGTAATACAGCAGGTCGTTTTCGAAGATTTCCACGCCATCGAAGCCGGCCGCGGCGATGGCTTCGAGTTTTTCCGGCAGGGTACCGCTCAATGAGACGGTGGCAATCGAACGCTGCATGCTTCAGCTCCTGGTTATGGGTGCCGGCTCTGCGGCAGCAGGCGCTGGCGAATGCCCGTATTCGCTGTCGCCTTCGCGCAATAGCGCGAATAAGCGGCGTGGCAGGAATCGGGCGAGAGTCAGGGTGAATTGATTATTGGCAGAACCAGGCGCTAGGGCAATACTTTTGTACGAACTAGTTAGTTTTGTGTTCGTTTATCGAACAGTGATTGCCCCGGCGCGTTGACCTGCGCCGCTCTTTGCCTGGTCGCTCATGCCAGGGTTGCTCACAGGTCTGCTGACCCGGCCCTGCCCTTCCTCCGCGCATTTTGCTCGCGAGCGATTCGGTCAATCGCCGATCAGCATCGACGCTGCTGCCAAGCGGCCGCCAGCCCGCTGCAGCAGATCACCAGAATACCCAGCAGGGTGGTGAGATCAGGGCTGTGGGAGAAGATCAGCCAGTCCAACAGGCCGGCGAAGACAATCTGGCAGTAGCCGAACGGCGCCAGTATGGCTGGCGCGGCGCTGCGAAACGCTTGGGTCAGCAACAGGTGAGCGCTCATTCCGCACCCGCCCAAGGCCAGCATCAGTAGCCCGTGACCGATACTCGGCAGCTGCCAGTAAAACGGTACCAACGCGCTCATCAGCAGGGTATTGAACAGGCCGGCGAAGAAATTGCTGGTGGTCGG